>JALGTV010000118.1 GCA_029821215.1 Candidatus Zipacnadia bacterium
CCGAGAGCGCAATGAGGCACGCATTATGACCAGACGCGAATGGGTACACCGTCATTTTAAGCCGTTTCAGTTGCTTGCTCCTCCTCTCGCCTGGGCGGATGAACCTGAAGGGAAGAGGCAGCACCGTTTGGCTGAGAACCGTAAGAGAAGGGCAATGGCGAAGGAGGCCCGGTCCGTTATTGAACCAGCTATTACTAAGGTAATAGAGGCGCTACCTACAGATGTCTGGGAATCTATCCGGCGCGGAAGGCCAGCACTTTATTTCCGTATGGCAGACCCGCCTGGCAAGCTGCCACCAGAATGGACCAACGTTGAAGGCCCCTATAAGAGGACGTACTATATCAATATCGGTTGGGACCGAGGCAACTTCCCCCATCCTTTTTTTGTTGATGCTGATAGCATTGAGTTTCGCGCTATATTGGCGCACGAGATAGGGCACGTGGCCGCTGGTCATATTTGCTTTGGTCTCACACTATCAGAAACTGAGTACAAGGATCAAGACTTGGAAGCTGACCAATTAGCAGTCGAATGGGGCTTTGGTAATGCTCTGCTAAGTGGCTTTCGGGTATTGATGAAGGCTCTCCGGTTAAAGATTCGGGACGCCTATTTTGATGACAATCGGTACAACAGGGACTTTCTGACCTATCTGAGCCAACGAATACAAGCATTAAAAGACCAGCAGATGGACCAACCTATTGCTGAGATCACTAAAGAGTGGTAAGGAGGCCCCAGAATAGCCAAAACGCACAGGCGGCCCGTAGCGGTTCGGCAAGCTCACCGCCCTGAGCGAAGTCGCAGGGACGGCCTGTTTTGACTGGGGGAAGGGTATTGGCGGTGGAGGCGCTTCTGGAAATACCCAGGATGATTGCACTCAAGGAGAGCATGGCTAACGAAATCAGGAGCTATTAGAGACTGTTGCAAAAGGTAATTACGGGCTGCTTGTCAGAGTAAAATGGGCAAAGTTAGCCAGCTAAAGCTCTACGGATATCGGGACAGCCCTTGAATGTTGTTTATCGCGTAGGCGGGGTTCTCTCCTTCGGCAGGATCAGGACGGTGAGCTTGCCGAACCGCAACCCCGCTGGGATTGGCGCAGGTTGAGAACCTGCGCTACGCGGCCGGGGCGGGCTGGCCTCGGCCCGAACAGGATCGGGGCAGGGATGGGATGCCCCTCCTACAGGTTTTGCAATAGTCTCTATTAGCGGAAAAGATTAATTTATATGATGAACGAACGCAGTGAACTAAGCAAGGCCAGGCGGGTGGTGGTTAAAATCGGCACCCGGGTAGTGGCGGAGCCAGAAGGTGGGTTGAACCACCATTTTCTGGACCAGTTCGCCCGCCAGATTGCCGAACTGGAGCAGCAGATAGTAGTAGTGACCTCCGGTGCGGTCCATCTGGGACGGCGGGCCCTGCCCCTGCGCCGGGTGGACAGTGTCAGTCGGCGCCAGGCGGCAGCGGCGGTCGGTCAGCCGGAATTGATGCGTCACTATATTGAGGCGCTCGCCAAGTACGGACGCATCGGCGCTCAGATACTGCTTACCACCGAGGATATGTCTGATCGCAGTCGCTATGTCCGCATTTCCAACACCGTACACGCTTTGCTGGAGGAGGGGGTAGTGCCGATCATTAACGAAAACGATACCGTCTCGGTGGAGGGGGTTACCTTTGGGGAGAATGATAAACTGGCAGGGATGGTGGCGGCGATTGTCCGGCCAGACTTGCTCATATTCCTCTCCGACCAGGCGGGGCTGTTCACCGCTGATCCTCGGGATGACCCCGAGGCGCAGTTGGTGCCGGTGGTGCAACCGGGTGAGGACGCTATGCAATACGCCACTACCGGGGGGGGCGACGAGTCGCTCGGCGGCATGTATAAGAAGGTGTTAGCTGCCCGGGGGGCCGCAGGCGTTGGCATACCCGTAGTTATCGCCGACGGCCGTGAACAGGATGTGTTGCAACGAATACTGGACGGCGAGGAGTTGGGCACTCTGTTTGTGCCTAGCGAGCGTGCGATGCGTGCCCGCAAACAGTGGATTGCCACCGCGATTGAGCCCGCCGGTGAAATCGTGGTGGATGACGGAGCGCGGCGCGCACTGACGGATAAAGATGGTAGCAGCCTGCTGCCGGTCGGCATAGTAGCCGTAGAAGGTCGGTTTGAGGCGGGTGACCTGGTGAGAATAGTCACGGAGGACGGTCAAGAATTTGCTCGCGGTCTGGTCAACTACTCGGGGGAAGAAGTGAAACAGATTCAAGGTGCCCACACCCGCCAAATCTCGAAGATCCTGGGTCATGTGGGCGATGAGGAAGTAATCCATCGGGACAATATGGTCTTGAGCGGCGATTAGTTGGTTGGAGCTGAACGAGTAATGCAAAAGTCCCACTGTCTATTAACAGTGGGACTTGTTGCTTACACATACATCCTTCATGGTAACCGGGCCACAGTGTGACCGTCGGTTAGCCGAATTTGCAGAGCCAATTCTATGCGGCTCTACTCACTTATCTCTTCGGCAGCCTCTTCCTCGGCAGCCTCTTCCTCGGGCCAGGCGCTACACCTGGTGGTGGGCCAGCAGGCATGCTGCCTGGTGGTGGAGGTGGTCCTGCTTTCTGCTGGGGACATCCGGCCAAAGTCACGACCAGGGCCACCAACGCAAGTGCGATCACCACGATTGTCAATGTCCGGTTCATATTTACCCTCCTTCCTGAGCGTAGTTACTGCTCACTTATGCTATTCGCCGCGTGATGGGCGAATCCTTCCTCATTGTTAAGGCACACCAACAATGGTACTGCTAATTTTGCCAGTCAGGATGGTCGGCTGGCCACAAGTCGGAAATGGATAGCGATTTTTCCAGCAGTTTTTTAGCCTGCTTAATTTCATCGGCGCTAATCGGCGGGAGGTCAAAGGGCGATTGGATAACAGCAGTTTTGTCCCTGGGAACCGACAGATATGGCGCCAACTGGCTAAAATCGCTGTCTTGGTCACCGGTGGCCTCCTTAGCCTGCAACAATGCCTGCTCAGCAGCTTGCTGAAAGCCGGCACTGGCCAACACCCGGCCAATCCACTGGTACACTTCGGCATCACTCTGGCTGCCGGTGAGGACTTTTTCAAAAGTTGAAGCCGCCTGCAGGCAGGCCTGCTGAAACCGGATATAATCGGATATCAACCACTCTCCGGGTTCCTCGGCTGGCCGGACAAAAGCTTCCAGGGCCAGCATATAGCGATTGTAGCCCAAGGCGAAGTATATTAGGCGCTCCTGGGTAAGGTGGCGGGCAGCAGCCTCCAGATGAGCAACGACTTTTTCGGTCTGAGAAGTATGGTAGTAACACGCTGCCAGGATGAGCTGGCGAGCCAACTCATCATCGCGGGAGTGGCCGCTGGTGGTCAAGACCTCCTCGGTTAATGACTCCAGTGCAATCCGATGCTTGTCGGCGAGAGAGTAAATATCGCCAAGCTTAAAACCCTCTTGCCTCGCGGCTCGGTCCAACCGGCGATGATAGTTCAGTTCGATATTGAGAAACTGGGCAAACAAATCACCGATATGCCGGACTGAACTTGCTGGTGAGCAGGCATATTGAGCGATGAGGCGGTAGAAGGTATGGAAGAACGGCGAGACCGTACCCATCCGCCCCAGTTGGCGCAGCCTATCGTTGATAGTTTCGTCTCTGTCGTCCAACATTGCAACAGTCACCCAAGCACAGCTAATTATAACCCATTGGGCTACCGATGGCAAGTCCCACCGCGGCCACAAGCCGGTTTACCAACGGCTCAGTGTCGCTACTCCAGCACTACGGTGGCGCCGGTCGCTTCCAGTTTTTCTTTGATACTGTCAGCGTCCTCTTTGCTGACATCTTCGGCCACTACCGCATCGGGGGCTGACTCAACTAACTCTTTGGCCTCCTTGAGGCCCAGGGTAGTCAGTTCGCGGACAGCCTTGATGACCTGAATTTTCTCCTCACCGATTTCCGATATCTTGACGGTAAATAACGTCTGCTCTTCCTCGGCAGCGCCTGCCCCTTCAGCGGCGGGCATGGTAGCTACGGCGGCTGGGATTGCGGCCTCAACACCCCACTCCTCTTGGAGTTTGTCCTTCAGCTCTACTATCTCCAGAATGCTGAGTTTGTTGATCTCTTGGATAATCTCGTCTATACCCATTATTGTCCTCCTTTAGGATAACGAACATCACTGGCGAGCGGAGAGTTACTGTGAACTCTCTTGGGACTGGCGCTTGTCAGCAATTGCTTGCAGAGTAAAAACCAAAGATGAGCTGGCAGCACCCAGCAGACGGACCAGGCCGGTAGCAGGTGCGACCAGTCCCGCCAGTACCTGGGCCAGCAGTTGCTGGCGAGGTGGCAAACTGGCAATATGGGCGGCCTGCTGCCCATCAACTATTCGCCCCTCAACTACCCCGGCCTTAATGGCCACATACTCATATTCTTGGGCAAATGTGGCAAAGGCCTTAGCCACAGCGACTGGATCATCCTTACAGAAGGTGATTGCCGTCGGTCCGTCCAGGTACTCAATGAGCTGCTGGGCATCAGTGTCTTGCAGGGCCAGCTTAAGCAGGCGGTTTTTGGCGACCTGTAACCGGCCCTGGGCTTGCAGGATGCGACCGCGCAGATCATTCATGTCCTCCACACTTAGCCCGTGGAATTCGGCCAAGTATATGCTGGGATGATCTTCTATGTCCTGGTGCAATTGGGCCACCAGGGCCTCTTTTTCTGGCGTTGGCATCGATGTTCTCCTATCTTATTATACAGCCATTGCTAAAAATAAACGGGAGCTGCCAGAAATCGGGGCGCTCCCGTCAAATAGTTTCGTGAGCGGTTAGACCAGAGACTGGCCTAACTGGTGCTACTCCCGACCTTGGCAGGCGGACTTAACAGTCCATTATACGCCCGACGCGCACCGGCGGTCTTGGGTCAGTTTATTGATTGTATGGTTAATCTATGATAGTAAACTAATTATAACATTTGAGACCAACTAACGCAAGGTCTGATCTAAGCAGCCTTGGCCATCAAGTCGTCCAGGTCTACTTTTATCCCGGGTCCCATGCTGGAAGATATGACGACATTGCGGATGAAGCGTCCCGTAACTGCTGCGGGGCGAGCCTGGTTTATGGTTCGCAGCACGGTGATCAGATTGTCCATAAGTTGGTCGTCAGCAAAGGAAATCTTGCCGATAGGGACGTGGACTACACCGCCCCGGTCCATGCGATACTCCACCTTACCTGCCTTCAGATCGGTGACAGCGCCGGTAACGTCATCGGTGATGTTGCCGGCCTTCTTACTGGGCATCCGCGGGCCCAGGATCTTACCCAGGCGACGGCCCACTAACCCCATCATGGCCGGATGGGCGACCAAGATATCGAAATCCTCCCAGCCGCCCTCAATGGCTTCCACTAAATCCTCGTCACCGACGCGGTCGGCTCCTGCTTGCTGGGCATCCTTAGCCGCTTCGCCTTCAGCAAACACCGCCACCCGGGGCACCTTGCCAGTACCGTGGGGCAGCACCAGGCTGCCGCGGACAGTTTGGTCGCCCTTGGTGGGATCAGCGCTTAGCTTGATAGCTACTTCCACGCTCTCGTCAAAGTTGGCAGTCGCGGTCTCCTTAGCCAGAGCAATAGCTTCCTGGACGCTATAGCACTTCTGGCGATCAACCTTCTGCTGTACTTGCTGATATCGCTTGCCGCGTTTAGCCATCTGCGTCACACCCTAAATGTGATACCTAATATTGATAGTGGTTCTCAGTCTACGATCTCAATACCCATACTGCGGGCGGTGCCGGCGATAATGCGCATGGCGGCCTCAATATCCCGAGCATTGAGATCCTGCATTTTCTGCTCGGCGATGGCCTGGACCTGCTGCGAGCTTACCTGGCCTACCGGCTCGCGATTGGGCACCCCGGAGGCCTTTTCAATGCCAGCAGCCTTCTTTAGCAGACTGGCCGCCGGCGGCGTCTTGCAGATGAATGAGAAGCTGCGGTCGGCATAGATGGTTAGCTCCACGGGAATGATATCGCCTATCTGCTGGGCTGTCTGCTCGTTGAAGGTCTTGCAGAACTCCATGATGTTAACCCCGTGCTGGCCCAGAGCGGGGCCGACGGGGGGCGCGGGATTGGCCTTGCCAGCCGGAATCTGTAATTTAACCACTGTCAGCACTTTTTTTGCCATTGGTCACTGTCCTCAAAATATAGTAGCGACGGCTGGTCTCGCCCTTGGTAAGCGGTCCAGCCAGCACCGGTCTATAGCTTCTCGATTTGGGTAAAATCTAACTCGACTGGTGTCTCGCGGCCGAATATGGAGATGAGAATCTTTACCGTTTCGTGCTCGGCATCTACTTCAGCGATCTTACCGGAGAATTCATTAAAGGGTCCCTCGGTGACCCGCACCGCATCTCCGGGCTGCCAGGTGACCTTGGGCCGCTGGCCCTCTTCGCCGATAGTCTTCATAATTCCGGTAACTTCCTCGTCACTGAGCGGCACTGGCGAGTCAGAAGAGCCGACAAAATGGGTGACACCGGCGGTACGCTGAATCAGGTGGCGCAGATCATTAGTCAGGTCCATCTCCATGAGAATATAGCCCGGGTATAGCTTGCGTTTGCGCTCCCGACGTTTACCACTCGACGACGTAATTTCTGTCTCAGTAGGGATGAGAATGCGCCCCAGCAGGTGCCCGAGTTCGTGGGCATCGGCGCTCTTCTCTATTACCGTTTTAACCTTATTCTCTTTTCCAGTGAGGGTATGGACTACATACCATTGCATCTGTCTTACACCACTCTGACCTGTCTATTAGAGTGTCGCAGCATTATATTATTGATAAAGGCGCAACAATCCTACCAGCTTAGTAAGAATCATATCCAGCACCCCAACCCAAACGGCCACAATGAGGATAGCGATGAGCACCACTACAGTAAAGGTATAAGTCTCCTCATGACTGGGCCACACCACCCGGTGCAGCTCCTGCCATACCTCGCGGAGAAAATTCCAGGTATTGGTGAAAGGACGAACCAGCCTAATCAACAAACCGCCCGCCCATGCTTTAGACATCGCCATTGTTACAACTCCACAAATTCCACAATAAGTCTGAAACGTCAATTCGCTGGCAGGGGCGGCCGGATTTGAACCGACAACCTGCGGTTTTGGAGACCGCTGCTCTGCCAGATTGAGCTACGCCCCTACCCGGTCACCTATCAGTGATAAGCCAAATGCCGACTCTACCGGCGAAGTCGCCTCTCGGTATGGAGAGTATGTCGACCACAGGCCGGGCAATATTTCTTTAGTTCCAATTTATCAGAGACGTTCTGCCGATTCTTGGATGTTGTGTAATTCTGAGCACTGCATTCGCTACATTCTAAGATTATCTTGGTCTGTGGCATGTTTATTTGCTATCTCCAATAGTCCCATTGGGACCTACTATTCAATAATTTGGGTAACGACGCCGGCGCCGACGGTATGACCGCCTTCGCGGATGGCAAAGCGCAGCCCCTGCTCCATGGCAATGGGCTGGATGAGCTGGGCAGTTAA
>JALGTV010000119.1 GCA_029821215.1 Candidatus Zipacnadia bacterium
GCCCCACATCAATAGTCAGGGCGGCCAGTCCCAACAGGGCTACCAGTGCTATGGTCACCAGAACTATCACTACCCCCCGTCGTTTATGGTGTTGCCCCCTCAAGATGTACCCCTCCTTCCTAACTCCAAATGACCGCTGCGTTTCCACCTTTAGGACACGGCTATTTAACCATTCTTACTGTCCACAGTCCTGTCTGTGGAGACAGGGGATCGCCATCAGCTCCGGGTATTGTATACTGAATGAAACGGCCGGTAATAGATCGAGTCTGGCCGTGGCTGTCCACTGATTCTATCCAGAAAGCGCCAAAACCCTGGACTTCAAACTGTGCGTCAGAACCTTGCCCGGTCAGGTACTTGCACATAGGAACAATAATCAGGCGCGGGTTGTTAGTGTGAAAATCATCGAAAGTATCGGAGGCCCACGTCTCCCACATAGCTCGCTGCAGGCGGGCCAGCCCTTGAGAGTCACTCTCAAGGGCCTGCCTCCATTGCCCGACCGCCAGCCCAGGATTGGCATATAAAATGTCGTCGGTGCCAGCGTAGTTGGAAGCTATCTGTTCTGGAGTCAAGTTATAGCCCCGTAGCAACTCAAGGAACATACTACTATCCCCGCAAGGAGGCTCCAGCCAGCCAAACGATCCCGGAATATTTTCGTAATGAGGCCCATCGGCCATCAATAGCTCCTGCTCGTGGCCATACTGATAATCAGTTGAGTAATTAACCCACATTGGACATATAGGCACACCGCTGACCGGCATCCGTACTACGGTAGCGGACCGAGTCACTATCGTTTCGGTAAGACCGAAAACCTTGGCAAACGTGTACTGGACGGGCACATGCGTGGTAACCTCCATGCCGCACGCTGCACTGCCTAATGGACCAACCGCAGGAATCGTCTCGCCGGGCCCCCAAAAGCTTATGTCATCGCTAGCATCACAGAAGGCCTGGAACTGGTTGGTCGCCTCGTTGTTGGCGTCAACCAAGGATAGAGCCACGTCCGTTGCCGCGTAATAATCGGGCAGTGCCGAGCCGCCGGCCAGCACCGCGGCGTCGGCTACATCTTGAGCGGTTTGAGCAGCTACACATAGTTGCCCCACATCAATAGTCAGGGCGGCCAGTCCCAACAGGGCCACCAGTGCTATGGTCACCAGAACTATCACTACCCCCCGTCGTTTGCCGGCGGGCCACTTCATCATGCCTACTTCACCTCTTCCATCATAATTACTTCCCTGTCCCCTAAGTCTAAGAAGCTAATCTACCTACTCCTATTATAAAGGAAACCTCAATGTTTTGTCAAGACCCTTTCAATACTTATGTACCCACTAATTATATCGGATAAACAGATCATAAAGTTTACTGCGGCAGAGCCAGTTTTGGCCGACGGTACGCTGGAGATTTGTGGCCCATGTTCCCGAGAGGGAAGGCACTTGACTTCTCTGCAGTTGATGTGATTATATATGGGACGGCGAGGTAGGCGGTGGGGGCAGGAATCTGACTGAGCTTACAGAATAACTGGCTTCGGATACGCTACTATGATAGGAGGTGAAACGTATGGCTATACCTGTTGTTGATGCTGATCTGTGCACCGGTTGCGAACTGTGTGTTGACATCGCACCCAATACCTTCCAGATGAGTGATGAGGGTATATCCGAGGTGATAGACCCAGAGGGCGACGACGAGGATACTATCCAGGAAGCTATTGACAGTTGCCCAGTAGAGGCCATCGTCTGGGAATAGAAATCAATTCGGCAGCCAAGCACACCATATAGGCCGCGGGCTGGCCCGACGAGCGCGGGTTGCCTGCGGCTTGGCTTTTACCCCCAACCTAATCGTCAGTGTTTCTTCGGCTCAGTCCGGTTCGGAGTCTACACCCCACTCTATAAAGATATCCACTCCCCGACACTCACCCCATAGCACATAGTCAGCAGCTTCCGGCCATCATCAAGCTGGCCCTTCAGGTACAGATCAGAGTGTTGGGCCAAAGGCTCCGGCAGCAGGAGAGGTATGTTGCCGGCCGGACTCCAACTCTCTTTCTGCACCCAGGGACGGGGTTCGCCGGGAATCTGAACCATGCAATCTATCAGTTCGCTGTATCCCTGCGCAGGAGCAGAGAAGGTCTTGGTTACCTCCTCGGGATCCCAGGTCGCGGGCACCTGCCAGGTTATCGTCCCCGCTACGGGCTGGTCAGTGAAATTGTAGATACGCACCTGCAGATTATGCTCCTGATCGGGAGGCAGGGTGAGGGCTTTGACTAACTGGGTAGCAGTGGGGAAGTTGGCTACGGCAAAGACATCTAAGACTACCGGCGTCTCACATTGGGATAGTAAGGCGGCAGTGTTGGTAGCACCGACGGCGGCCCGGTATGCTCCCCCCTGGGGTCGTTTGATGGCCCGCGATAGTTGTTGCTCGGCGCGCTCCAGGACTTGTTGGGCCAACGGATAAACCGTACCATCTTGGCAAATCTCGGCGCGCAACTCCGCGATGCGCCGGCTTAGCTCGTCCACGGCGGTGCTCTGCGGGTTATACATCTCCCAGCACTCATCGCGGGCATCAGCCACCCGGCCCAGCCATTCACTTAAGGTCTGGAGGCGGTAGAGTATGTTGGGGGTGCGCCCCACCACCTCACCGGCGGCAATGCAACGGCGAGCTACCCGATACATCTGACCATGCACGATCATTTGGGGCACGGCCAACGCCCGGGGGCCCACCCGAGGCCGCTTATCGGCGATCGTAATAGCCCAGTCAATGGCCCGCCGGAATTGCCCGGGCCAGGCGTCCCACGCCCAAGCGGCATCGCTTTGTAAGGGGGCAATGTAGCCGAAGTCGCGGTCTGTCTCAAAGCCTTGAGGAGTGGTCAAGTATACCTCGGTCTGATTGTGGATAGCCTTAGAGAAATACGAATAATGCACACCGTAAATGACCGTAGGACAATTAGTCAACATTAGCGAGCGGGTCAGCCCCTTACCTGCAACCGGGAATTTGCGTCCCATCTCATCAATAATCCGGGCATCATCGGCTACATCTATTTGCACGGTGGTATCCTGATCAGCCCACGCTACCAACATGGGGCGACCATTTTTCAAAAACAAACCGGCCCATACCTGACTGCCCAAGTCAACTGGCCCCACGTAGACTGCATTGGACAGTACCCACCGGGCCACGGCAAAGGCAACGTATTGGGCGTTCGGCACCAGTTGGCCACTCTTTGTCCAGAACAGCCCGCAAGAGCCGGGGTCAGGGGTCCCAAACAATCGGCCTCCCCCGGCAAAGGTACAGAAGGTGTGTAGGTCCCACTTTTTCAGGGTGGCATAAAACCGATACATGTACTCAGCGTGGGTCAGTCCTGCAGGAGCCTGGGGATAACCTTCGGTAATAGTTGTCGGATGGTATATGCCGTAACCGTTACCAATCTGGGGTGCTCCGGTATAATAGACTTCCAGCCGCCCAGCAATATTAGAGTCTTGGGGGGGATGGAAGGTAAGTTGGTCAAAATAGTACTGGCAATTGGCATGATAGGTCATGCCCAGCTCCGTCCAATGGCCACAGGCCCCACCATAAAGCACCTGGTCGTGATAGTCACTATCCTTAATAGTGCCATAGGCAATGCGCAGCAGATCCAAATACCGAGGCCAATAGCCATAATAGAAGTTCTGGTCTGCTTCGTTCCAGATCTCCCACTTATCCACGAGCGGCACATCCTCAGAGGCATAGGCATCCTGGCGGGCAATAATCTCCTCGGAGGGCCAATGCACTGTCTTGGCCCCTAAGTAATCCACTATTTGCTTCATGTACCCGGCCCAATGAGTGGTCTCCGGGGGCGCCCAGGTGTGGGAGGCGATGGCGGCCCGACCAGTGGCATTGACCGGTTTCATACTCAGCCACCGCGGGGTATAGCCCAGTATAGGTATCCACTGCATGCCGTACTTGGTGTACAGGTCAGCCAGCCGCCGGGCTTTGCCCAGCGAGTACTGACCCTCAGCCGGCTCAGTACTGACCCAATCCATATCATTGCGAATGATGCGTACGCCTATTTGGGCCAGGGCCTCCATCACTGAGTAGCTTTCATTATGGCAGTGGAAACCAAACAGACCGTAGTCTCCCGGCTCATCATCAGGACGGGGGATGACACAGAAGGCATCATTGACCTGGACACTATTAGGGAAGGTCAGGGTCAGGTAGTAGATGCCCAGAGGCATATCAAAGGGCACCCGCAGCAGGATTGGCTCGTCCTCGCCTACGGTAATATGGTCAGCAATGCGCATACGTCCGTCATAGTCACGGATGGTATAGCTAACTTGCTGGCGGGACCCATTGGCGGTAACCGTTAGATATATCGGCTCATGGGGAAAGAACGCCCGGGCCGGCCGCGGGGCAGTTATGGTACACGCAAAGTCCTCGGCGGCAGCCGGGGCCGCCATTGCCCCGATAACTGCCAGAGCTAACACTATCCTTGTTGCCCAGCCTCTTATCAGCCAGTGAGATTGCCTCATAACCGGACTACGTTTCCTTTATCCGCGCAGACGAGGTTCTCTCCTTCGGCAGGCTCAGGACGGTGAGCTTGCCGATCCGCAACCTCGCCAAACCGGGTTGCGCAGGTTGAGAACCTGCGCTACGCGATGGTGCGTAGATATTGCTGCTCTTTGGCCACGCCCTTTATCCGCGTAGGCGAGGTTCTCTCCTTCGGCAGGCTCAGGACGGTGAGCTTGCCGAACTGCAACCTCACCAAGCCGCTACGCGATGATGCGTAGCGATTCGCCATAATGTATTTCGGGAGTTAGTAGAGAGGTCTTGAATGGGACGGGGCATCCTCTTTACCCTGTGCTTGCCGAAGGGTGCCCCAACTGCCATTCAGTGGCACAGGCATCCTGCCTGTGGATTGTTCTATCTTACACGGGCTGGAAGCCCGTGCCACCGTAAACCTTGCCTACGCGACTGAGTGCTAAATCCTGCCTCCTACGACGCCGCCGGCAACAAGATGACGAGCCTTAACTCCTTCGTCATAGGGATGCTTTATAGCTTGCATCTCGGTGACCAGGTCGGCGGCTTCTATCAACTGGGTCGGGGCATTGCGACCGGTGCAGATGACTTCCTGATGGGCAGGGCGGTTAGCCAAGGCGGTCAGAACTTCGGTGATGTCCACCAGTCCGTGGTGGATGGCATTATTGATTTCATCCAGCACTACCAGGTCATAGTCGGGATTGCTCAAGGCAGCCTGGGCTACTTCCCAAGCCTGCCCGACCTTCTGGTAGTCTTCCGCAGAAGGAGAGCCGCCGAAGAGCGTCAGTTGGGGGCCGAACTGAGGGGCAAGTTTCAGTTCAGAGGACTCCACCCCCCCTTTGAGGAACTGTAGAAAGCACACGCGCAGGCCGGCACCGAGGGCGCGCCAAGCTTGACCCAGAGCGGCGGTAGTCTTTCCTTTACCCGCGCCAGTGTAAACCTGGAGGCCTCCTTGGTCCAAGTGCCGAGCCATCATTTCACCTTCCAACTGCCAGATGAGAACTTACATGGCAATTGTAGCGCCACTAATAGGAGGTGTCAATGTAGAGGGGAGAAGGGTATTGTCGGCAGGAGAAGAAATACAACAATATTAGCCACCAGCCCCTGCTTGACTATGAGGATGGGTGGTGCTACAATACCAACGCAAATCGGGCGGAGCCACCCAGGAGGAAAGGCCATCGCCACACAATTACAACTCTGAGGCACTAATGCTATGATAGACACCAGCCGTTTAGCCCGTATAAGTGGAGAGAGCGGGAAAGAGGCAATACAAATCCAGCGGCAGATAGTACTGCCGTGGAGCGAGGCGTTTCGCATCAGCATCAGGAACGTGACCTTGCGACTGGGGCGGGCGTTGATTACGGGAGCTGGAGTGGTGCTGGGTATTGCGTTTCTCACTTCAGTGGTTACTTCTAAGGTGGTCCAGGACGGGCTCTCGGCGAGCCAGGCTGCCCAAGTCCAGTCGTTAGCGGCAGCCACTGCCGGGGCAATCGGCGGCGAAGAAACCGAGGCTGAAGGTATCGCGGCCGATGTTGAAGAGGAATCTGGACGGCAAGCTCGTCAGATATGGCTGGTGATAATGTCGTTGTTAGTCTGTGGGGTGGGAATTACCAACTCTATGTTGATGTCGGTTACCGAACGCTTCCAGGAGATAGGGACTATGAAGTGCCTGGGGGCGCTGGATACGTTCATTGTCCGGCTATTCCTGATAGAAGCAGCATTAGTCGGCATTCTCGGGTCAGTACTCGGCTTGCTGCTGGGCCATCTGGGCATGCTGCTGATTTTCTGCATCAAAGATGGCTTTTCAGTACCCGCCAAAATGAATTGGCTAACAATGCTGGGGTATCTGGGTATTGCCCTGGCAATCGGGACCATCATCTCATTAGTGGCGGCGGTGCCGCCCGCTGTGCGGGCAGCGCGGATGGCGCCGGCTGTTGCTCTGCAGACGGAAATATAAGCTCGTCCTCGCCACTAAGCGCGATGGCGAAAAAACCGGGTTTAAGGGAGACCACCTATGGCAAAGATTGAATGTCCTGAGTGCGGCGAGGAGATTGAAACTACTGGGATTGTCACCGTCTGTCCCAACTGTGGTGCGGATTTGCGTGAGGTGATGGAGGCAGTGGGCCACGAGGTCCAGTCCTTTCGGGGTGATTTAGTCCGCGATGACTCGGTTACTACCCATGAGTTCATTGTCCGTACCCGTGGTCTGACGAAGATTTACACCATGGGTGAGGTGGAAGTGCCCGCGTTGCGTGGGGTAGACTTAGACATTCGTCGGGGCGAATACCTGTCAATTATGGGGCCCTCGGGCTCGGGGAAGACGACATTGTTTAACATGATTGGGGGTCTGGATAAGCCCACTTCGGGATCTTGCTTTATTGAAGAAGTTGATATGGCCCAACTTGACGCTTTTGAGCTGGCCTGGTTGCGCTGCCGCAAGATCGGTTATATTTTCCAGACCTTCAACCTCATACCAGTTATGACCGCACTGGAGAACGTTACACTGCCCATGATTTTCGCGGGCATGGGTACCGACGAGTTGATGGATCGGGGGCAGGAATTACTGGCGCTGGTCGGTCTGGGCGATCGCCTCCACCACAAGCCCTTTGAGCTTTCTGGCGGACAGCAGCAGCGGGTGGCAGTGGCCCGTTCATTGGCCAATAGTCCGGCTATTGTCCTGGCTGACGAGCCTACCGGTAATCTGGACCTGCAAACTGGCAAAGAAATCATTGACTTGCTTAAGGAACTGAATCTGGAAAGTGGCGTCACCATTATTTCTGCTACCCATGACCTGAAGATGATTGATGTTTCTGACCGCATTGTCCACATTCGTGACGGCGAAGTGGAGCGTATTGAAGAACGGGCAGAACTGGAGCTGGACATCGGCACCTTAGGCAGCGAACATTTGCCTGGGCATTGAATTCAACTATCAACGACCACTACAAAAACAACTGCCGACTTGGCGGGTATAGGTGAACACTGGTAAGGCGGTGAATTTGCAGCAATGAAACTCACTACGGCGGGGCTAAGGGTTTATCTGGTGGCCGCGGTGATAGTGGCATTAAGTTGTCAGGCAGCACTGGGCCAGTACGAAGAGGAAGTAGTTCTAAGCTCGGAGACAAATTATGCTCAGGCGGCCACGCTGGTCACTGCCGACAATATTAGTGCGACGATTAAGCACCTATCCCAGTGGGACAGCCGGGTAACAGGTTATTCGGGCTACGAACAAGCTGCCCAGTTTATCGCCCAAGAATTCCAGGACCTGGGACTTGACGATGTTACTGTAGAGGAATTTCCGGTAATAGTCCCTATGGTCACCCCCGATGAGCGCGGGTGGGCAGCGCGAATTGAGGCCGAGGGTGGCCACGCCTGGCAGATCTTGCCGCTATGGCCCAATCTTATTCGCTGCCCTAAGACACCTCCGGGTGGCATAACAGGACAGCTAATATATGCGGGCAATGGGGAGCTGCGCGCCTTCAACGGCCTGGACGTCAGCGATAGTGTGGTACTGCTGGATTTCAAAAGCGGCTCCAATTGGTTCAACGCACCGTTGTTGGGGGCCAAGGCGGTTTTGTTTATTGAGCCTGACGAGACGATCCGCGGTGAGGCTGAGCAGAAGTTTTTGTCTATGCCGGTTGACATTCCTCGCTACTGGGTACCGCGGGAGTGCGCTGATTACCTGCGCGGCATGCTAAAGGTCAACCCTACACTTCGGGTGACCCTCCACTGCGATATGTCCTGGCAGCAAGTAACTGGCAAAAACATCACCGGCCGCATTAAAGGCACCGACCCGCAATTGAATAAGCAGCAGGTCGTAATTCAGGCCTACTACGACTCTATAGCCATTACCCCCACCCAAGCCCCCGGAGCTGAGAACACCTGCAGTATTGCTGCTTTGCTTGAAATCATTAAAGCGTTTAAGGCCCAGCCGCCGCGGCGAACAGTAGTATTCTTGGCCACCTCCGGCCATTTTGAAGGCCTGGCCGGTACCAAGGCTTTCATCCGTCATCGCATTCGGGGAGCTCGCAGTGACGCCCATATTGAAAAGCTGTTTAACTTAGCCAATACTGCCCGTTCGGATATTGAAAAGCTTGCCGACCGCTTGTGGACTGTCAGCAGCGGACCGTATGGGGTCAGCGAAGAACGGCCTGTCGAGGAGCAGATACGGGGGCTGGGTTTAGCCAGTAAGGTGAGGGATGCTGTTGCCAAAGGGCGGAAGCTGGAGCGGGTGCTACAGGCGGCCCGCAGAACTGATCCTAATCGGGGCAAGCTCCATGAATACCAACTCAGCGAAGAGGAATTGAAGGACCGCCAGCGCCTGCTGGACAAATTCGACCAGCGGGTGCCGAAGATTCTTCAGGCAGGTTCCCAAGCAGAGTCGGTTATCGAGCAAGCCCGCTCCTTGAATGCCCAGGCTACTGAACAGCAAAAGCAAACGGCGCTGGAC
>JALGTV010000120.1 GCA_029821215.1 Candidatus Zipacnadia bacterium
CGGCCAGCTCCCACTCACCCACCCCAATCACTCCGTCCAGATGAGGCGGCGAGGTCACCTCAGGTGCCTCCAGCAGGGGCCGGGCCGGATCTACTTGCGCCGAGGCGGCGGCATGATGATTGAGGATCAACTGCCCCCAGGTACGCGGGTTATCAGCAGAAACCCCACTGACCTGTTCCGGGGGCCACCACACTTGCAGACCGGTGGGCTGCCGCCCTCCCAGTCGCCGGGTGGCGACCACATACCCGCCCCGGTCTACCCGATCAGTCACATCGTACAGACCCACGGCCATGGCCGGCCACTTACCGGTTTCCGGCCACAACTGCTTCTGAACAGCCCCGCTAAAACCTTCGCTTCCTATATGCAGCGCCGTAAGAGACAAACCGCTCCCCGGCTTGGAGCTACCTACCGACAGACTCAGTATCTCCCCGACATCTCCGGGTTCTGCTTCGTCCCCCCAATAGATTCCCCACTGGTGTTGTTTATCGTGGATAGTATAAGCTAACGGGATGTTTATATGGCTGGCTCCGGTCAGGTCAAAGGTGCCTTCCGGATTCACCATCCCCCCGCTACCCGGCAGGCCCAGGGCAGGCCGGCGAGCCGCGAAATCATCGCTGAAGCCAACAACCGTACAGATGGCCAACAGTACAATTCCCAATGTAATGCCGCGTAAGCAAGCGCGTACCATAGTACCCTCCCGCGTATAGTTTCAGACAACAACACCTCTCAGTGCTCAGAGGCCAAACGCCACATGAGGCAAGATGTCTTCAGCAAGTTCTACCAGCCGGCGAGCCGCCTGGCCAGGGTCAGGAGCCTGGTTGATGGCCGACGAGACGGCAATCAGGGACGGATTGACCTCAACCAGTTGGTGCATGGTATCCTCGTTGATGCCCCCGATAGCACAAACCGGCACCGAGACAGCGTTCTGCACCCGTTGGACTACCTCGGGGCCTACCGGTGGCTTATCAGGTTTGGTGGGTGACGCAAAAACTGGTCCGCAGGAAACATAGCTGGCTATGGCCCGCTCGGCTTGACCGGCCAGCACTGGGTCAGGCGTTGTTGCCCCCACTATCGCATACGGCCCCATCAGCCGGCGAGCATGGGAGACCGGCATATCCTGCTGACCGATGTGAACACCATCTGCACCCACTGCCAGGGCCACATCTACCCGATCATTTACTATCAAGGGCACATTAGCAGGCCGGGTCAAGTTCAACAGTGCTGCTGCTTCCCGAATCATAGCGGCTGTAGTTCGGTCTTTTACCCGGTACTGAATCGCTCCGACGCCCGCATCCAACATCTGGCGCACCAGATGCATTAGTTGGGGTTCAGAGATGCCCTGGCTCGGAGTGATGTAGTAAATCTTTGATCGCAAATCTTTTCTCATAGTAATCGCCCAACGTTAGCTACAAATCCTACCTCTTAGCCGCCGGCGCCCGTAGTACCCGCTTGACCCATTGGCAAGCGCCAAGACCATTATCATATTCTCTGTCCGCGTCGGTTCATCCTTCCTGCGCTATCGCAGCCCATCCGGTACCAGAAATTGATGAATTTGTCCCAGTAGGCTGTTTCCCCGGTCATCTGGGCACGGAGATGGTAACTTCGTTAATCGTATGTATTCGTGGCAGCAATTCCTTTATCCTCCGTCACTCTTCCAAGCAGGAGAAAAAGCGTCTTCAGTGAAATATTCACGAGTAAACTCACTGCTGACTTACTGGTATGGCTTTGAACAAGTAGCCAAACACCAACCAGACGCCTGTCCCAGAGGAGAGATTGGCAAAAATTGGCCGATCGTAGTTTGTGCATTCTACAGGTAATAACGCCGGCCCGTTATTCGGGCGCTGAGCGGATGGTTACCTACTTGTCCTCGGGCCTGCAGAATCGGGGACACCGGGTGGTGGTAGCCGCTAAGCCCAACCAGATTCTGCAACGCGAGCTGACCCGACGGGGAGTAGAGATGTGTCCCCTGGGCATTTCCGGCAAGGTGAACCTGTTGGCCCCGGGGCGTATTGCCCGGCTGGCGCGCCAGATCAATGCCGACATAATCCATACCCACCTCTCTACCGCCAGCCTGTGGGGAACACTGGCCGGCCGATTGTTGGACGTGCCCACCCTGGCGCACGTACATGCCCTCAACACCAAGTACTTCTATCTGTTGGCTGATGTTGTTGTTACTCCCTCTCAGGGCGTTCGTGATCACCTGATTGCCCAACACATGTCAGCCGATCGGGTGCAAGTAGTCTACAACGGCATTCCTGCCAGCCGCTTTGCCGACCTGACACCACCCTATCAGATATACCAGGAGCTGGATTTGTCCCCTGACCAGCCGATAATCGCCACGGTCGCTCACCTGTCGGCCAAAAAAGGCCACCGCTATTTGCTGGAGGCGGTGGAACGGATAGGTAATCGTTATCCGCACCTGGCCTGTTTAGTAATCGGTGAAGGCCCCTTGCGAGCCCGTTTGGAGAAACTAACCACCCGTCTTCACATTAGCGACCATGTGCGCTTTTTGGGCTACCGGGATGATGCCGTGGCGCTGATGCAAGTGTGTGATGTGATCGTGCTGCCCTCCATTGCCAAGGAGGGACTGGGGCTGTGTGTGATTGAGGCCGCGTTTCTGGGCAAGCCCACTGTCGGTAGTCGGGCACCGGGCATCACCGAGGCTATTGTGGATGGCCAAACGGGCCTCCTGGTTCCACCCGGCGACTCCCCGGCCTTGGCTCAGGCGTTAGATAAGCTGCTAAGTTCTCCAGAGCTGCGAGCTACCCTGGGTGCCGCCGGTAAAACCCGGGCCCAGCAGATGTTTACTATGGACGTGCATACTGAGGCGATTGAACAACTATATTGGCAGGTCATTGCTCAACATCAGGAGGCGAAGTAGCATCCCCCAGGGGATCATGGGCTACGTGTTCTGCCCTTTCCAGGTGGGCGTGCGGGTCCACACCAATAGACATCAAATATTGGTCAATGGCGCGGTGCTTGGCCAGCGCACAAGCCATACTTATGAGCTGCGCCGGCTCAATCTCGTCCAGATCAACAGCACCAATTTCCCCCAACTCGTTCAGACAGTCACTGAAACTGATCTTGTGCACCACCGTCTGGTCCCGAATAGTATCCTCAATTTCGATTTCTACTTGGTCAGGTAATTCTATCTGGGTTAATATTCGCGCATTTATTGCCATTGTTGTTACCTTTCTTGGATAACCAGTACATTGAAAACCTTCTGTGGATTAGACTTGCTTATTATACCATAGGTGCTTTCGTTAGGAAACCAATTTGACTGCGAGCCTCCGAACCGATATATCTATCTTGCCTTTGCGGTTAAATGCTGATATGCTACAGGCAACTAATAAGCGTTGGAAGGATTGTTGGTTATGAGCACTGTTGAGCGGTTCGGGGTTTCCATAGACCCGGATCTGTTGGCGACCTTTGACCAGCAGATAAAGCAAGCCGGCTATCAGAATCGGTCGGAGGCGGTGCGCGACCTAATTCGCGATTACCTGGTCCGCCAGCAGTGGGAACTCCCCCAGGCCACTGTCGTAGGTACCATTACTTTAGTCTATGACCATCATACCTCTGACATTGAGCACCATCTCACTCACTTGCAGCATGAGCATACTGCTCATATCTCCTGCAATACTCATGTCCACCTGGATGAGCATAATTGTATTGAAGTAATCATCGTCCAAGGGCCTGGCGCTGTAATCCGCTCCATTGCCGATCAACTTATTGCCAGCCGCGGGGTCAAACACGGCCAGTTGGTCTGTACCACTACCGGTGCCGACCTGGCTTGAGCCGGGATAGGATACATGGAGAAGAATAGCCGGCCAGTGACGAAGAGATACTTTGCCTTAGAAGCGCAGAGTTAGTAGGAGGTTGACCACTGATGGATACTTGGGCCATCTGGATGATCGCCGGGGTGATTCTATTGATTCTGGAGCTACTCTCTATGAGCTTTTTCATGCTGTGGATCGGGGTGGCAGCTATCCTGGCGGGCGTGGTGGCCGTCTTTGTGCCAATAGCATGGGTACAGTGGCTGGTTTTTGCCATTCTCACCCTGATTTTGCTGCTGGCCACGCGGCCACTGGCCCGAAGTATCCACGGAAGCGTTACTCAACCTTCCAATGTGGACGCGATGATTGGCAAGCGGGCACTGGTCATTGAAGCCATTGACCCGCGGAAAAATATGGGCCGGGTGCGAGTTGGTTCCGACGAATGGCGGGCGCGGGCCGAGCAGGCAATTCCCGTGGACGTTTGGGTTGAAGTGATCAGCGTGGAGGGCACAACCCTCACTGTCCGCCCAGCCACTGAGGCGGAGGCTCTTGCTGAGGCTCAGGAACAAGACAACACTTAAATTGTCACTCGCATACGTATAGTTGTTATTCTGATTAAAGGGAGATGATTGGTATGGGAGTAGGTGAAGTGTTTCTATTGATGGTTTTGGCAATACTGGCGATTGTCATCGTCAACAAGGCAGTGTACATCGTCAGGCAATACGAGCGGGGGGTAATTGCTACCTTCGGCAAGTACTCACGCACTGCCGATCCCGGTCTCACCTTCATATTCCCGTTCGTCCAGAGTTTGATTAGAGTGGATATGCGGGAGACGGTCCTGGACGTGATGCCCCAGGATGTTATCACCGAGGATAACGCGGCGGTGGTAGTGGACGCGGTAGTCTATTTCGAGGTCACTGACCCCTTCCGACGGGTCTATAACGTGGTAGACTTCCGCACCGCCGCTATCAAGCTGGCCCAAACCAACCTCCGTAATATTGTCGGTCACATGCAACTGGATGAGGTCCTCGTCTCTCGCGATGTCATCAACGCCCAACTGCGGCAGGTACTAGATGATGCCACTGATAAGTGGGGCGTGCGGGTGACCCGGGTGGAGCTGCAAGCTATTGAGCCGCCCCGTGACATTGTGGAGGCGATGAGCCGGCAGATGAAGGC
>JALGTV010000121.1 GCA_029821215.1 Candidatus Zipacnadia bacterium
GTGGTCGGTGAGAGCTGCGCCTGGCTGGGCGGTCAGTGCTCAGTCCAACTTGTCTGCTGGCTGTGGTCCGCACCCTCCACGACGTACCCCAGATCTCCGGGCTGCAGGAACCGGCGGCGAAGCTGTTCATCCTCCTGGGCGGGCAGGTGCCCGCTTTCGTCCAGCAGCCGCGGTCTGATCAGAATGACCAGTTCAGTGGTGCTGGTGTGCTCGGTTCGGCTGCGAAACAGGGGACCGATTAGCGGTAAACTACCAAGTAGGGGAATGCGCCGGTATGTCTTCTCTTGCTGCCTTTGCGTAAGTCCACCAATGATGATGGTCTCGCCGGCTCGGGTGCGCAGAGTGGTTTCGGCAGAGCGCGAGCGCAACCGGGGCACGCCGGTTTCGGGGTCCAGCTGTACAATATTAGATACCTCCACCTCAATCTCAGTGGTAATCTCTGGGGTTCCGCCCGTCCAGGGTCGTACCGTGAGCCTCACCCCGACCGGTACCACTTCAATACGCTCCTGCTGCTGTCCGTACTGGGAATAGATCACTCTTATGTATCGCTCAGAACCGACAAAGATGGAGGCTGATTTGCCGTTGACCGCAGCCGTTGAAGGATGTGACCTCACCTGAGCCCGGCCCTTTGTCACCAATGCACTCAGCCACGCCTGCAGCTCAGCAGTCGGGGCCACCGCAGTAGCCAAGCCTGCAGTATCGCCGTGTTCAAAGTCGACCTCTCCAGTGTAGCTATCAGTGCCCGCTCCATATCGTGCACTGTCATATCGCCAGCGGAATTGGCGGTCCAGATCCGATGAATCGGTCAACTCGATAACGGCGCACTCAACCTGAATCATCGGCGGCGGAATGTCTACCGCTTGCAGGTCCTGCTCAATCTTCGCCAGCATCTGGGAGGGGGCAGTGACCACCACTGCATTTTGCTCGGGATTGCCGTGCAGATACTTAAACAGGAAAGTGGGCAGCAGGGAACGGGCGTCACCGGCTTTCAGATAGCTTATAGGAAACGAAGCAGTACCGCTGCGGCGATAGGTGGGCAGATCGGCCGGGACACCCTCGCTGAGCATGTAGACGTCTCCCACCGCCGACAGGGCCAGACCATAGCCGGCCGCAATACCTCGCAGTACCTCCAGCGGCTCAAGCTCTTGGACGTTCATGCTGACTTCGTGCTGGACAGCATCGTCCACCGCCACATTGACCTGTCCCTTACGGGCGATCTGGCCGACCACCTTGTGGATGTCCGCCTTCACTGCTCGCACGCTGATGAGACCCTCTACTTGTGTAACTTCAATTTCGCCTTCTTCAATCTCGGCCGCTTCCTTCTCTCCGGCAATCCGCTCAACAGTGCGCTGGCCGTAGACCGTGATCAAGTAGCTCTGCCGGTTCTCGCCCGGTTCCGCCTTTACCCGGCAGCGCTCCGTCAGAGTTACAGTCATCTCCACGCCCTTGCCCTCCACCGCATCCGGTGCCACGCCCAGCACTATTGTGCTGACCGGATCCTCGTCAATGTCATAGAGCCGCTTGCAGTCGGGGGCCAGGCGAGCATCGGGAAAGCGGAAGGTGGCGTCGGTGACCCACCGCCCTCGTTCCCACCGATAATCTGTCTCGCGATCCAAAGTGAGGATGCCGTCAGCCTTGACCTTGATCTGAATCCCATTGCTCATCACGGTGGTTTTGACTTCGGTTATATAGCAGTAGGCCTCTCCCTGTGCCCATGCCCGCTCATGCTGCAGTAGACCCACGCACACGGTGAGCGCCACTACCACCGCCACTGCCCCAATCAATACAGATCTCATTGGACCACCTCCGTAGTATTATCCCGCCGGGCTGCTGCCCGTAGACTGGCTCGCGCTTGCACTATTATCCATATCTCCTGTTCGTCTTTAAACTCAAGCCCGCCTGTGGGCACTGCGGCCGTCCGCCGCCACTCCTGGGAGCCACGCTTCATACGCAGCCCCCCGATAATGACAGAGTCGCCGGAATCCACTCTGACGACACCTTCCATACAGCGGTGCAGGACTATCGGCCCCAGGTCGTTACCACCTGTCAGGAAGCTGCTGCTGACTTTGAGGCTGGCTGTCACGCAATCCCCGCTTGTCCGCGGTTCAATCTCTAACTCACAGCCGGCCTGCACCGGCTCCAGCGACATCTCCTGGGCACCATAGTCTCCGGAAAGTCGCCAGTAATATGTCTTCTCGCCGACAAACAGCCGCGCCCGCTGACCATTTTTGACCCATATCGCCGGCAGCAGCTCCACCTGCAACTGCCCCCGCCTGGATAGGCCCCGTAGATCAGCCACCAGCTCGTGGGGCCGCCGGCCGGCTACTTCTATACTCAACTGTCCTGCGCTGTCGATCTGCCACTGGGTGGTTCCGCCGCTGCCGCTAACTGCAATCTGGTGCAGATACTCCCCAATATCTTGCCCAGAGACCATCCAGCCCCGCAGTCGGCAGTGATAGGCCGGCCGGTCCACCACCCGCAGGTCCTCGGCTATCCGATCCAGTAGCGGCGCAGGCCCATTTAGAACCAGGGCATTGGCCTCTGCGTTGGCCCGCGCATAAGATAGCAGTACATCAGGCAGCAGCAGCAGCGCCTCTTGCGCTGAGATATACTTGAGGGGTACTGACCGGATCTGTGAGCTCCAGAAGGGGACGGCAGTGTCCGCGCGGCTGAGGCTGACAAAGTACGCGCCGCCTTCGCGGTGCATCGCTAGCCCGTAGCCAATAGCCAAGGCTCGCAGCAGGCGCTCAAGCGGGATATCTTCCAGGTGAATGGTTACCGCCAGGTCCACCTGGTCGTCCACGTACACTGGTGTTTGAGTCAGTTCGGCGACCCACTCCAGCAACGAGCCGACAGTCGCGTTGACCGCGTGGATACTCAGGCCCTCCCGCGTACCACTTACCGCCAGTTCGGTAGGCAGCTCATTGACCTCGGGGCGCTGGCCAACAGGCTCGCGCGGCCGGTCAGTAAGCACTGTAATCAGCAGTTCGTCTTGGCTGCTGGTTACCTCAATCAATACCCTGGGTCCGTCGTAGTCGCGGTCCTCCTCGAATTGCCGCACCCCCCCTGGGGTTTTTATTGTTACCACGTATCCGGGACGGTATAGCACCACAGTACCTATCAGACCGATCCCTGTCCCCCGCCACGAAAACGGGGAGAACTCCAAATGGCTGACCGGATATTTGGCGACCTCCACCACCGGAGGCGCACCGCTGCGGACATTCCCCAGCCCAAAGGTGATACGTCGGCTCGGACCCTGCGGCCAAGCCCCAGCCCACAGCGCTCCATCAGCCGACAGTCGCAAACGTACCGCATTGGCGACCTGCTCGACCTCGATTTTCTCCAGATCAACGAAATCCTGCTGGGCGCAAACCGACCCCGCGACCAGCACTGCCCCCGCCAAAATTGTTAGAGCCGATATTCGTCTCAGCATTATGGCTCCGCCACCCCCACCCGCTCGCGGATCTGGACCTCTTCGTCTGCTGGCAGGTGGCCGGTCGGGCTTAGCAGGCGCGCAGTGACAAAGACCGCCAGGTCTACCGTCGTCTCCTGGATCTTCTTAGAGCGGAAAAGATTGCCCAGGATCGGTATCTCGCTGAGAATGGGAATGGCCCGCCGCACTGACCTGCTCTCCGCCTGGCGCAGACCGCCAATCACGATAGTCTGCCCGTCACGCACTCTCACCGTCGTCCTGGCTGTCCGCGTAGTTTTGGTGGGCAATCCCGTGACCGGATCCGGAGCGCTCAGGGTGCTTATCTCTTCGTTCAGATCCAGAATGATCTCGCCGCCACCCCCGGTCAGCGGCATCATCGTCAGGCGGACGCCAGCGGAAATGGAGTTGCCGGTGCCGCCTACTGGAGTGGTCAGATATTGCTCCTGGCCAATGAAAATCGTCGCCGACTGGCCGCTGACCGTCGCAATCCGGGGGTTGGCTCGCACTCGGGCTTGGCGCTTTTCCACCAGGGCCTGAAGCTGAGCAAAAAATGCGGTGGGCAGATCCACAATCGCATTCAACGTAAGCTGCCCGGTCAGTGAATCAGTGGTGATGCCCAGATTGGCGTTACTGTACCCCAACATCGTCGCAAAAGTGTCAGTATCTACGTTAGTAAATTCAACAACATTAACATCTAACATAATCTGGGCAGCGGGCACATCAAACTGCGCCACATCCTTCCGGAACTTATCCAGCACCGGTTGCGGGCCCGACAGCACCACCGCATTCTGATCAGTATTCACCTTGATATGACCTTGCAGAAACAGTGGGAACAGCTTCTGAGCCTGGTCAGGGGCGACATACTTGGTGGTGACGGAGGCAATATCCGACAGCAGATAGGAAGAAGGCGTCCGGGGCATACCCTGGGAGATAATGTGGATGCCCTCCACCTCTGCCCAAGAAAAGCCATAAGTGTCAACAATGACCTGCAGGATCTCACGCTCAGGCTTGTCCACTACATTGATGGTCAGGTTGCGCTTGACGGTATCATCCACGATCAGTGGCAGGTGGGCCTGGGCCGCAAAGGTAGTGAGCAGCTCGTGGGCATTGACATTAACAGCGTGCACGGTCCAGCCATGCGGGGTCGGCTCGATCTCCAGTACCTTCTCCTCTTCTTCCTCATCTTCGCCATCACCGTTCTCCTCCTCATCATCGGTTTCGCCTTCCTCCTCGCCCGCCTCTGAGGACTTGTCTTCTATCTCAGCAGGAGCTTCTTCGGCCACCGCAGCAACAGGCGGCTCTGCCGGCGCCTCAGCACTCCAGACAGACACCCTGCCTACTGCCAGGATAATTATAAGCGCATACATTAACACGACGACCCATACCGTAGTGCGCATCGTCTACCTCCCAGCCTCTCTATCGGATATTTCTTAAGTGCCGGACCCTTAATGATCTATACTCTACTCTGCCCACACTATAATAGGCCATTCCTGGCCTCTCACTGGCATTTGCCATATGCTTTGTTGCTACATTTAGTAATTCTCTGTTTGCTGGACTAATTCCTCCTCCTGGGGATTATTTAACCCGCTTAATGAATTAAGCGGGCTAACCAACCCGGCCGGAAAGTGGGATGGTTGAAGGGTGGGGGTAAATGAGGATAGAATGTGGGTGTGGTGCCATCAGATCCAAGGAGTGCTCGGTATGATAGGACGCCGCCCCGAGCAACAAAGCCCTTTCCCCGCCGATAACCAGTAGACTTCGCAGGGCTGTATTGCGAGGACTTTGGCCGGCCCAGTGTGCCGCCGAGTCTGTTGGCGATAGCGCTGCTGCTGCAGGCCCACGATAAGGTCTCGGATGCTGAGGCGACGCGACGTGCGACTTTCGACATGTGCTGGAAGGTAGCCCTGAGCGTAGAGATGGACGAGCGGCCTTTCGCCAAGAGCACGCTGCGGCTTTTCCGCGCCCAGCTTGTCATCCACACAATGCCCGCTACATGGGCATCAATGGGCATCCTCAGGTGCAGACGCCTAATATTGACGAGCTGGCCCAAGGCGGTGTCCACTTCACTGCCGCTTTCAGCCAGAGTCCGATCTGCACTCCCAGCCACTACAGCGGAATGAGCGGGCAGTATGTCCACAACCATGGGATCTACGGATTGGTGGAGGCGCAAGTCGAGAAGGGCCTGTTGCCCGACGAGTTATCCTCCTACTTTCAGGTCTTCACGTCGAGCCCAAGTGGATAGAGCCCTACTGCGACCAATTCCCCAATATGAATTGGCCAGATAATCCCTACAACGCTTACCTAAAGGGAAAGGGGTTGCTGGATAAGCGCGATGATGAAGCGCACGCCAGCAAATCCCAGCACTTGGACGGCTATCCCTCGGAGCTTTCCTTTGAGGACTCTTACGAAGGCTACTGCTATCAGAGCTTCTGCGAGCTGCTGGCAGAACGCAGCGATGGCGAACCTTTTTTCTATAAACTGGATCCTCTGCACCCGCACGAGAATTACATCCCTGTCCAGCGATTTTGGGATATCTACGAGGGTGTTGAGCTGCAGTTGCCACCCAGCGCCGATGAAGACCTGTCGGACAAGTCTCCGCACCAGCAGTGGATGATCGAAAGGCAGCGCACCAGTGAAGCCCCGTGGCTACTGGAGCCCAAGACTTATGAAGCCGTGCGGCTGCGCAAGCTGCGCGGCTATTACGGGTGCATCTCTCAGGTTGATTACCTGGTAGGATTGGTGGTGGACAAGCTGAAGGAGATCGGCGAGCTTGACAATACCATAATCATCTATACCGCTGATCACGGTGAGTTCGCTCTGGAACACGGCTTC
>JALGTV010000122.1 GCA_029821215.1 Candidatus Zipacnadia bacterium
AGGCGGGGAGGGGCAACTCCCAGTTTACAAATCACTTAGCCGGGCCGGAAACTGGATTATAGACACCGATTATCCCTAATCCCACCTATACTCAGATAATAATTCCTCGGTTATCCGTGCAAAGTCCATTAAGCCGACTTAGGGGGGCGTCCCAGCCAGCCCACGACCTTAACTACGGCACCCGTTGCCCGCCTTAACATAACGGGAAGGAATTATCGCCCAGCCCAAGGAATATGATAAGAAATAGAAAATCGTATCACAAATCCCAGATTGGAGTCGGGGCACCGGTTCCGCAACTGATTGTTACTGCCTGACAACAATGCGACTATTAAGGAAGGAATATGACTTTACCCCGAGGAATAAGTAGTTCATAGATGCCAAGACAGAATATTGACAGGATGTAGGCAACGGACAGCCCAACAACGCGCACTGTATTGATAGCGAATGGAACTTGTACTGATAGTGCTCGTTTTTGCTGTGGGGCTATGTTATAATTGCCATATGTACAAGGAGGGCATTATACTCTTGACCCAAAGGGTTCGACAATTATTAGTGCTGGTGGTGGACTTACTGCTGGCCACAGTGGCTATTGTCAGCGCCGAGGTTGTCGTCACCACCGCGCCTTTATCCTCAGGCTTAGTGCTGGCCGCACTGAGGCCAGGGGTTGTTTTAGTGATATGCTGGATTGGTGCTATTTACCTGCAAGGTTTGTATAGCAAAGCTCCCACCAGGTCACGGCTCGTCCTCGGATGGCTGGTTCTCCGGTGTGTGTTCATAAGCAGTGCAATAGCCGTAGTTCTCACATATTGGCTGGTTCCGGCGTGGTTAGCAGAGCGTCTATTCTACCTAATATCTATCGCAATAATGACAATAGGGACAGTAATAACACGCTTGTGGCTGATGGCTCACAGTACAGAATTCTATCGCATGCCGCGGGTGCTGCTAATAGGCAACGACGGGTTGAAGCACGTAGAATTTCTGGCGGAGAATCTTAATGATTCGCTCAGCAACTGTCTGGCAGGTTACATACAAACTGAGCCAGGCCCCGGCGGCAACCCCACTCAAGCCGCCATTCCCAACCTCGGCGACTTGGATGATATCACCCAAATAATCGGACAGCGACAGATCTCTCACGTCACGCTTTGTGATCCACTCACCAACGACGCCCACCTGAAGAAAGTATTAAGCGCCAGTGCTGTTCACGGTGTTAAACTTACGACATTTGAGTCACTATTCACAGAGCTGACTGAACAGGCACCCATACTTGAAATGCACGGTCACTATGATCTGTCGCTTACCCACAGTCGGCGAACTATATATGGTGAGCGGCTACAGCAGATGGTTAGTATTACCGTATGTTTGCTGGCCCTGCCTATTGCGCTGCCCTTGATGGGCCTGGCGGCCATCGCCATAAAGCTCACCTCCCCCGGGCCAGTTTTCTACAAGCAAGCGCGGGTGGGCAGAGATGGGCATCTCTTTACTATTATGAAGCTACGGACAATGGAGCAAGATGCCGAAAGAGGGACCGGAGCAGTACGGGCGAGTAAGGATGATCCGCGAGTTACACCGATAGGGCGGGTATTGCGGCAGACAAGATTAGACGAATTACCCCAGCTTTTCAATGTCCTGCGGGGAGATATGAGTCTAATCGGCCCCCGACCGGAGCGGCTCCGCTTCGTTGAGGAGTTCAAGCAAATCATGCCAATGTATGACCTGAGACATTCGGTGCGGCCCGGGATTACCGGATGGGCTCAGGTCAATCAGGGATATGATACTTGCACGGAGGATGTCTTCAGAAAACTACGCTACGACCTGTACTATATTCGTAATATGTCCTTGAGCCTGGACTTTCGCATCATTCTACGCACCCTACAGGTAATGCTGCAACCACGAGAGGTCCACTGAAGTAGCTACGGCTGCAGAGTATTTCCTCCCAGTTATTACGGCTAATCCAAGTATCCCAAATCACGGAGCCGTTGTCTTATCTGCTCGCTTTCTTGCTCCGAATATACACTGGCTTTAATGCCCGCGGCATGGCGCTGCATAGTGATGTTGGCGTAGTGCGGGGGACGACTATCCACGAAATCATCCGCGAACACTTCAGTGAGTACCCGGCCATCACAATAGCTTGGTACGGGCAAGTCTAAGGCGTACAGTACGGTGGGCACAATATCAACTAACTGGGCTTCGGTCGCCAAGTAATGAGCGCAAACATGCGGGCCAGCCGCTATAAACACTCCTTCAGGCCGATGCCCCCCTGTCTGTCTGTAGGGAGCGATCTTTTTCATCTCCCGCCAATCGGTAAGCAGGGGAGCGTTATGGGGATTGAGCAGGTTAACCAGATGCACTCTGTCCTCGCCGATAACCCCCAGCAGGTCAGGCGCATTAGAGATATGAGGACCGTGGTATAACTCTTCGCGATTGTAGACCTCAAAGATAGGCGCACCGGTATCCGGATGGCGGTACTCTTCCAGAAGGCTACGGATCTGCTGTCGCTGGTCCTCATAATCCTCTGGAGCAATACAACCCTGAGGCTCGCGGCCGACTACATTCAGCCGCAAACCGAGGTAAGTGCCAATGTTAAAGGCGCGGGTCCAAGGCCAGTCTATGCGGTGTAACTTCTGCTCCTGAAAAAAGTTCTTAGCCTTGCGATACCAGAGAATGGGCACCAGTCTTTGCAGCCACATAGGCGTTAGCTTCTTCATCATATGCTCCAAAAACGCCAGCCCCGAACTATTCAGAGTTGCTGAGCCTGGCTTCAAAACGCTCAAACCGGTTTCCAGGAGTAAACGCTGCAGATTCAAGTATTCTTCCACTGGACCTGCCCCGTGATCGGAGACAACAAACACCGTAGCTTCTTCGCCACACCGATCTAGTAACCGCCCCAGGAAGCTGTCTGCCTGCTGGTAGGCGTAAAGGATCATATCTTCAATAGTCTGTCCGGAGGAAGTAACCAAGGAGCGATCATGCCAGAAATCGTGCTGGACGTGATCGGTGTAGTTGCATACTATGATGAGTACGTCAACCGGTCGCTGCTTCAATAGATGTAGAGTTGCGGCAGTGCGGCTGTCTATCTGCTGCTGGAGAGCGGCGAAATCGTAGTGCCCGCGGGGTGACTTGCGCACCCGTCGTTCCATGGGGTAAGGGATGCCTAACTCACTAATGTCGCTGGTCAATTCCGGTGGGAAGCAGGCTGCTTTACCGAAGGTTGGCGCCCCCATCATCCCGGAAATCATCCAGCCATCTATGGGGTCGGGGGGATAGGTGGTCGGCACATTCAGTACGCCGACCCGCAAACCGTGCTGATTGAGCAGGTGCCACAGTGCCAGGGTTTGGCGATCTATGCTGGAAACCAAACGGGTATTGTAGGAGTCTTTCCTGAGAGTATAAAACTCAAAAATACCATGCTTGCCGGGATTAACTCCTGTCATTATGCTGGTCCAGGCCGGGGAAGTTACCGGCGGGATAATAGACTTGAGGATGCCGTGAGCGCCCTCTTTCAGCAACCGGCCGATGGTAGGAAGATATCCTGCCGCTACGGCTGGTTTGATTACGTCAAACGTCGCCCCGTCTATGCCAAAAAGGATGAGGCCCGGGTTGCTATTTGTATCACTCATGGTTGCAGCGTCAACGTTCTACAGAATCATACTGTTGATTTAGTCATCTCTAAACCTGTCACTATTGGATTTGTTTCTAACCCAGTTCGTCCTGACCTCCACCACTGCTTTTGGCTACCTGGCGCAGTTCTGTGGCGATAATATCAGTACTATTGGCCATAAGGATATCGGACGCCCCCACTGATGCACGATCAGATATAACCCAAATCTCGCAACCTTTGCTTTACAGCTACTTCGTCCTCTTCAGAGTAGACCTCTTCAGTGCTCTGTGTTTCCTGGTAACTGGCTTGCTCATACTCCACAGGACGTTGGGTAGCGTCTTCGGTCATTGCCCTCAGCAGAGGCATACCGTCCATATCGTCAGGTACCGGATGGCCCAAAAGATACAGGATAGTAGGAGCCAAATCTTCGATCTTAGCACCTTCCAGAGTCTGGCCCCGATGGATGCCTGGTCCCCACAAGCCTACTGTACCATCCGGGCTGTGCCCGCCATATAAGCCAGCCATATCTATTTCTTTCTTTGCCTCTATTACCTTGCCGTCGTCATTCGCTACTACCAAGCCCGACAAAGGAATATTCATATTCCACCAGACAGCAATGTCCGGGAAGTTTTCCAGATAAGGCCCGTGGTACAGCTCTTCTCGCCGGAATACACGGTCAACAGCGCGCTGGCCGGTAGCCGCATCTTTAGCCCGTGAGAGCATCCGGATGATGTAATCGCGAACCTGCTCATACTCCTGGCCGGGTTGGACGATGCCATCGGGTTCCCGGCCGGCCAGATTGACCCAAGGCTGAGTCTCCCAGTAAAACGGATATGCTTGGGTACGACTCCAGTCGTTCTGACTAATAAAGGACTTAGCCCAATAGTTCTCCACCCAACGGCGAGTCAATGGATTAGATAGTAACCAGCTCTTGGTACCTTTGGGCAGCCATCGGTGGCCAATCTTTTCCGCCAAGCGGCGCGTCCTGGAGCGAACTGAGCTTGGCAGGCTCCCCGTTAGTGTGGAGCGCTTGACGGCCAGCAGGCCCAGCTCTTGTAGAAAGCTGCGCATATAGGCGCGGCCCTGGTTCAGGATGCCTCCACCATGGTCCGACATCACTACGAGTACAGTCTGGTCATCAATCCTTTGCATGACCTTGCCCAAAGCGGCATCCACCCGCTGATACAGCACCAGGACAGGGTTTTCACACCAACTGCGGTCAACTTGTTCATAAAGCGGATGCCGCGGGTCACAATAGGGCCAGAAGTAATGTTGCACTGCATCTATCTCCAATGAAAGGGATAGTGGCCGAAATGGTTCTGGAGCTGGTCAGCCAGTGACGGAGGATAAGTAGCCCCATCAGCCTGCAAGGAAGGAGTTAGCCAGCCAGCGACGACTATGCCATTGACCGGTTGGGCCGGGTAGGTGCAGGGAAGGTTAATCGCCGCCACCGTGCGCTTATGTCGGCTAAGAATAGAAAATATGGTTTCGGCCTTGATATCCTGGGAGGTGGTATGATGAAACTGGTAACTGCCGGGAACTCGTTGCAAAAAAGAAAAGATGCCGTGCTTGCCCGGATTAACTCCAGTCATAAAGCTGGGCCAGGCTTGGGGACTGCTGAACTCCCCCGTGGAGCGCAATTTCCCAAAGCAGCCCTCGGCTATTAAGCGGGCGAAGTTAGGTAGGTGCCCTTCCCCAGCCCATTGACGTACTAAACTGGGAGTGAGCGCGTCAATACCGAAAACAAAGACTTTGGTTCCCAACTCGTTATCACCTATTTGCCCGCTAACTGGTGCAGATCGGACGGCAACAGGCGCACCTGCTATGACTCATAGCCCAGGGTATCGGTGAGAGGCGCTGCTGATTTACTCCGACTGCGTGGGGCGCGGCGATGGCTTGGTGGCCCGGGAGTGATTGACGACTACGCTCACCTGGCGGTGGGGGACGCTTATCTGCTCCCCGTCGGCGGTGCGCAGGCGGGTGCGGCGCAGGGTTATTTCCTCCACTCTCCCCCTGACCTCACCTAATGTAACCTCATCTCCTTCATTGTAAACGTGGTCACAGAGAATAAGATACCCGGCCATGGCATCCTGGAGTAGGTGGCGGCCCGCCACCAGGCCGATGACTATCAGGGCAAAGGCAATGGGAATCAGCTCGGCGCTGGTCCGCAGGCCGAAAATGCGCAGAATCATAAGCAGCGCGATGACGTAAAGCGTCCCCCGTACCAGCAGGCTGGGGATGGCCACCAGCATCCGCCGCCGCTTGACCCGAGCGGCAGGGGCATCTTCCACGTCCCGCAGCAGCACCGGCCCCAGACGCCGGCGCACCCAACGGTTTATCAGATATACCAGCAGCTCAAAAACGGCGGCGACACAGATGGCCCGGACGAGCTGGATGGGAAATCCTGACAGCCATACGCGGCGAAAGAATCCGAAGAAAGACTCACTCATTGCGCTGCCTCCTGTGAATCCAGAGATTGGTCCTGCCTGTCAGCCTCAGTCAACTGGCGCAGTTGCTCCTCTTGCTGCATACGCCGGCGGATGGCCCGAGCGCGGAACAGCTTTACCACTACCACCACGAGAAACAGACCCACCATCCCCATCCAGATAATAGCCCCATACTTGTCCATAATCCCTCGCCCCATGTAGACCCGGCGGACCTGTGCCAGCCACTGCTGCTCTAACTGGGCCACCGGCTGGTGATAAGCGCGTACCAGTGCCCGCTCCACGTTACCTACCTGTCCCAATTCCTCCAAGAACTCCCCTACCCCTTCCCCCGGATTAAGCTGGGTCAGGTAGCGCACCAAGGTATAGCTCTGCGCATACGCCAAATTAACTTTCTCCACCGGACCGGCAAATGCCTTCTCCAGTTCATCAAACTTTAGCAGCTTGCCAGCGGCCACCGCCTGGCTGAGGATCTGCTGGTCCTCCATGGGCAGGTCCTCAGTGGCATATTTGGCCAGGCCCTCATGCAGCCAGCGAGGACCCGGGGCACCGGTCTGGTCCAGCTTGTGTTGCAAGACAATGTGACACAACTCATGCGCCACCAGTTTCCCAATCCGCTGAGGCCCCAGCGCCTTGACAACCACCTGATTGCCAGCGGGAAACGCCTGGCCCATAATCCACGGAGGAGCTTCCTCACCGACAAACTCGTTGAATTCTCGCTGAGTGTGACACAGCTTGATTTGGATGCGGTCCTCCAGGTTTAGGTCCAGAGCTTGCTGAAGTCGGCGCAGGGCCACGGTAGCTGCCCGTTGGGCAATCCGGGCCTGGTCCTCGTCGGCAGGCCGATACAGGATGCGGAACTGCTCGGTGCCGCGAGCCTGCCACTGATCGGCGGCCACCGGCAGCACTAAAGCCAACAATGCGGGGGCCATCAGTGCGATTGCTCCGGGCAGACAGGTTCGGCGCACGTTAGCGCTCCTCCTCGGGCCGGTAGTGAGCATCGCGCCAGACCGGACACTGGGCCTGGGAACGGCACCAGCGACAATGGCTGCCCTTGTTAGTAGGGAATTGGCGGGTCTGGCGAACGCGCCGGGCCAGGCTGATAATCCGCTCGCGCACCGAGCGATGCTGCGGCTCATCAATAGGCGCGACGGTTAATCGCCCGGGCCGAAGCGCATAGATAGCCACCTGGCACTCACTGGGGGCGAAATGTGTCTCTCCCAGCAGCAGCAGCAGCCCAGCCGATATGTCCTGGGCCAGTTCGGCGGGGCCGGGCGGGCGGCGGGTTGACTTGTAGCGCAGCAGGGTTATGGTTCCATCCTCGGCCTGGTCAACGCGGTCGGCCACCGCTACGAAATCATACCCGCCTATCTCCCCTTCCAGGCGCAAATCAGTGGCAATGGCCGGGTTGGCCTTATCCTGGTGGGACTGGTAGTAGGCCCGCAGCATCTCCCTGCCCTCCGCGTGCAGCCGCTCTTCCTGAAGACTATCGGCGCACAACTCCCCCTCCCAATTATCCTCAAACAGTGTCAGCAGCGTGCTCTCTGGTATTTGAGTCGGCCCCCCGAGCTGATAAGTCTGCACCAGGGCCGAGCGCAGAGCGCGGTGGAGGGCAGCCGGCCCCCCGATGAACCGCCGGCTCTCGGCCTGACTGGTGAAGAATGATAGCAGATACTTCTGCGGGCACAGAATGAAGTCTTGCAGGTTGCGGGCGGTCAGCGGCCGCTGGGGGACTTGCAGATCGGTGCTGTGTCCTGATGGACTCATAGCAATAAGGGCAGAGTTATTATGGGAGACGAAAGACCGGTATTAGTCAGTTCGCCTTC
>JALGTV010000123.1 GCA_029821215.1 Candidatus Zipacnadia bacterium
GACTGGCAGAACAAGCTATATTTTGGGGATAATTTGGATATTCTGCGCGAGTATGTGGCCGACCAGAGCGTGGACCTGATTTACCTGGCCCCACCGTTTAATCGCTGACCCAAACACGGTGGCCCACTCTATTATTGCCTATGACCTAACACTTACAGGCGCTGGAGAATATGGGCAAACACCAACTTGTCTGTACCCGGCGATCGTCTGACCGGGCAATACCATTGTCAGCAGCCCAGGAGTTTCTGGGCGTTTCGCCAGCCGACTTTCTCGTAGACCTCTTGCGAGATGTGGCCGTGCGCTACCGCGTCGTTGAGGAAATCTATCAGCGGCGTTTCCTCCTGCGGATCACAGATATCTAGGCCGAAGAGCAACCGATCCTGAAACTCCGTGAGGAATACATAACCAAATTCGGGGTCACGGCTTACCGCATTGTACCCACTACCCGCAGATAGGTCACCGTACAAGTTAGGATATTCGCGCATCAGCCGCACGACCGCGCCGCCTTTGGTGACCTTTCCCTTCGGATAGATGTTTCGTTCCTCTTCCACCAGGTCGCCGCTAATCTCCGCCCAGAAGGGCTGGGAGTGACCCAGGAAGATTAGCTCCGGGAATTTCTGCAGTGCCCGCTCAAGCAACGGCAGGCCCTGATGGTCAATAATCCCATACATACCACCTTTCTGGATAGCTATATGGAAGGTCAAGGGCAGGTTGTTAGCCTGAGCGTGCTTGAACAGATTCTCCATTAAGGGATCATCAAACGGTAAGTTGGCGACCACCTCGCCGATACCCTTACAGCCCCGCGCGATGTAATACCTCATCAGGTGACTGAGGTCAGCATCGGGAGAGTTGGTCAACTGCCGGGGGTCTATATTCATAAAGGGGATGAAAAAATCCGGATATTCCTCCACCACCGCCAAGACGGCCTCCACCCCCACTAAATGATGACGGCACTCTGGACTCACTAATGGCAGGATAACTGCCTGGCTCACACCCCGCCGCTTAAGCATGTCCATCAACTGCTCCGGGGTGGCGAAGGTGCCACCGCCTAAGCGTTCCGGGCCAGGGAAATAGCGGGTATGGGCATGGATGTCTATCAGCATATAACTTCTACCTCCCAATGTTGATTATGTCGCAGCTACTCGGCGCTCAGTAGATCATCGGCATGCAAAGCGACCTTTCGGTAGGCCTCAGCGTATTGCTCAATGATCTTCGGCCGGTAGCGTTTGAACCAAGGTATCCTGAGTGTACGCTCTGGTAGACTTTCGGTAACTGGCAGTGAGCCTTTACCCTGGCGGACATCTCGGCTGGTGTGGGCGATGCGGGTGGGCCGGCCATCGCCGTAGATATCTAACTCATTAAGTACCGGATGCAAATGCCACAGAAAAGTTATGCCTACTCCGCAGATTGCACCCTCAGCTTGCACCGCTTCAGCGAATTTGCTGTTAGCCAATCCACCCACTTCTTCCGGCCGATACAGCCCAGTAGGACTGTACCATCCGCCCATGGTGCTGCCTGAATCGTTGGGAGGGCGGTGGGCCTTTACACCCGGAGTGTCCTCCAGCAGATCCCAGAAGTAGTTCATCGCTTTCTGGATTTCCGCCAATCGCTGCGGATACCGGGCAAACTGGGTGCGAGCCATCGCTGAGGAGAACTGGTTCATACGATACTTATACCCGCCCAGGGGGAGCCCGATATAGCTTTGTAATTCGGGTAGAGTAATGTCAGAATGAGTGCGCACGTAATGACCAAAGGCCACAGCCCGCTGGTAGATGCGCTGGTCATTGGTCATCAGTATTCCGCCTTCTCCCGCCGCCAGAGACTTCCGCGACATAAGAGACATGGCCGACACATGTCCGATTGTGCCCACCCGGCGGCCCTTGTACAGACCGCCGTGAGCATGGGAGACATCCTCTATTACCTTCAGGTCGTAAGCTTCGGCCAGGGACATAAGTGCATCCATATCACAGGGGTAGCCCCCATGGTGCACCGCTACTATAGCTTTAGTATCATCAGTGATACGCTCTTCAACATCTCCCGGATCAATGGTTAAGGTATCAGGGTCCACATCAGCAAATACTACCGTCCCGCCCAGTGAGAATACCGGTAGGAATGCCGCCCAGTAGCTATTGGCCGGAGCGATTATCTCATCGCCCACTCCCACTTGGCAGCCGAACATGGCCGCGTGCAAGGCAGCAGTGCCGTTGTTATGACACAGGGCATACTTCATCCCATGCCATTGGGCATATTCGGCCTCAAACTGGCGAGAGATGTCAATGCCAGACATACTCGCCTCATGCAGAACTTCTAAGATGGCCTGTTCATCGGTCTTGTCTACGATAGGCCACTGGAAAATGTCGCCGTCATCATCAGTTACAGCTTTCTTTCCGCCCAGAATGGCCAGCGGGCTTGACGAAGTCATGTTAATACACCTCGGTTTAGTAGTTGTTATTCACCTGTCGTGCCACTTGCAGCAGATGCTTGATTTTCGGTTCCGCTTGCAGGTTGTGCGCGAAAAAGTTAATAGAAACAGGCCCACATTGGGCTCACTGTTTGTTCAGTTCTTGTAATTCTGTTGCCGCCCGGTCCCAGATATGCCAGGCGAGTATCGTGCTGGTGAATTTGCGCGGATAGAGAACTCCAACAGCCGGTGGGCCCTTTGGGGATCCTCGTAGGGCAAGGTAAAAAAAGAGGGTCCCATTATCATAGTGGCCGTGGTCACCGACCCTGCCAATAGATGACCAGAGACTGGTGTAAAAGTCACGCTATAGTATAGCATGGGGGGGGTAGAAGTCAAGCAGTAAGTGGGCTAGAATGGGTGTGGTTGATAGCAGCAGAACTATTAAATAGCGGTGATCGTAGCTATGGAAGGCCACACAGGGGAACCGAGCAGCGATCTGCTTGTCAACCGGCAGAATGTAGTCGTGATACAACTGAGGCGCAAGCAGAGCCATGGCATCCTCTTGCATCCAGACAAGTTTATCTGGAGCCCAGATTCTCAGGCCGTGTTCCCCCGCGAAGTATCCGGTCTTAGAATCAGGTATCAGATTCAACAACAGGTGACTGGTCTAAGCCGAGCACGCGACGGGCATTCCTGCCCAATATCTTGGCCTTCTGCTCTGGTGATATTTGGGCAAAGAGCACCCGGCCCAATTGGGCAGCCGCGCACAGAAAGGGAGCGTCCGTACCCCACAGCAACTTGTCCTCCAGGCCCTGAGCAACGAAATACTCGATCACCCCTCGCGGACAGCGGGAGAAGCAAAACTGTAGGTACACATTAGGGTACTCCGCCCCAATTCGAGCATACCTTTCTCGCTTAACTGTTCCCGCGTGCGCCATTATCCAAGTGACATTAGGGTAGCGGTCAAAATGGGGCTCGATCTGCTTCAAGTCCTCGCCCCACGTATGCGCCAGGACGGGCAGATTATGCTCCTCAGCAAACTCCCAGATTAACTCATAGCAGCCATCATCATATGGCGTGCCTATAAGATTGTGTACCTTAATGCCCCGCAGGCCCGCCGCCCGACAGCGCTCTAATTCCCGGGCTGCCACTTTCGGGTACTGGGGATTGACCGCCATGTAACCCCAAATGCGCTTGCCGTAACGCTGGACGGCATCAATAACCAGATCGTTACCACGAGTAATGACACCACCCGTACAGGCTGGGATAGCGCTGGGTGCGGCGATGTCAATACCCAGCAAGTCCATAACTCGGATGAGGCTATCAGCAGAACTGTCAACTATCCGAAACCTGCGGGTCGGCCCTAAGTGGCAGTGGCAGTCTATTATCAATATATCTGTCAGTGGCTGCCCAGCTTTTCCCTGTTCAACAAATAAATCACTCATACTCGTCTCCACCTATAGCTGATTCTAACTTGTATAGTTGTCACTCACTGAGCCAGGTGAGTGTCGCCGGACTGCCAATGGTGATTTCTACCTGGCCGCGTCGATCGTTCTTCTCAAAAGTTACCACAACGTTATCGCCAGTTTGCTCTGCCAGTGTACACTGCCAGACTTCGGGCTGTTGACGGGCAAAGAGCGAAAATGCGGCCAGGAAACGCCCCGGTTGGGACGAATGCAGTGGCCGAAACAGAACGCACCCATGCGCCACGTGGACACGGCAGTTCTGCTGGATGAGTTCGGGGTCTTCCGATATGGCCTTGTCAGCACAGCCGGGAATGCGACTCGCTCTCTCCCGCAGTTGCAGAATCTCGCTGGCATCAAACAAAAGTCTCGGGGCCGCGGGTAAGTTCCTGTCCCACCCGCCAATGCGGACTCAAAGTCGGGCCTGATGTCGCGCCAATTTGTCAATCTCTTCCCTTCTACGCTCAGATCTGCACTTGAGCCAGGATCCGCTCCAGGTTCTGGTAGGCAATGGCTTGCTTCACCTCGGTCGGCAGTTCGGCGTAGGTAAGCGCTGCAATTGATGCCCCGCCTTCACATTGTGGGTAGCCGCTGCCAAACACGATACGGTCGGGGCCAAAATTCTCACACAGGTCCTCCAGCCCCCGGTGGACACTGTAGGATGCGTTCACACACAGCACCAGGTTGTGGTGCTGTTCCATCAAGGCATATATGACCGGATTTCTGCCCAGTCGCGGCACTTGCAACAGGATAATGGTCAATTCCGGAAAACTGTCCAGCACTGACTGCAATGTATTGGGAGGGATGCCCTCATATGGCAACAAGAGTGGCACACGATGCCGCTGCAGCGCGTCAAGTAACTTACCGGCGCACCATGGCTCAAGAAGATAGGGGGCTTCACGGTCGCCGCTGGTGGTCCACGCTGCCCCAATGCCTATTTCCAGCATCCGTTCCACCATCGCGACCGGATCAAACGCGTCTTGGAAGCCGTCAGATGTGACGTACCAAGCCGGGACTAGATTA
>JALGTV010000124.1 GCA_029821215.1 Candidatus Zipacnadia bacterium
CAGTGGCTTCAGGAATTGGGCAGTGCCTTTCGTCCTGTCGGCAACCTGCTGCCGCCCCAGCGCCGCAGCGCCTTCTATCCGGCAATCCTGGACATGCTCAAAGACGGCCGGTACAGCCGGGCGCTGCCTTGGTCGGTGGCTACCCGGACTTTGCTGGTGCGCACCGACCTACTCGCCCAAGCTAACCTGGACCTACCTACCACCTGGGACCAGGTCCAACAGGTAGCTGCCCAGGTGCACGACCCTCCCGATGTCTACGGATTTGGGTTGCCCGGGTATGGTGGGGCCAGCAATCTGTTTGCCGAACTCATCTGGGCCCTGGGAGGAAATCTGAATGTAGAGACGGGCGCCTCCATCATTGAGGGAGCGCCGGCGGCCGAGGCTCTGGACCTATATTGCCAACTGGCCCGCTGCGCCCAACCGGAGGTCCTGAGCTGGTCACAGGCAGAACTTGAGCAACTGTTCGCCCAGGGCCAGGTAGCGATGTGCCCCTTGCCCGCCCAGACCGAGCCGGTAGGCCATCTGCTGGGTGAGGGCCTGGCCATATTCAAGAACTCTAAACATATGCACTCCTGCCTGGAATTCGCCCAGATGATTTGTCAAGACGAATGCCAGGAGCAGTTGCTGAAATTAGGGGGCGTACCCACAACTGCCACCCTCGCCCAGAAGTACCAGGCGGTGCCCCTCATCGGGCCATTGATCTCCACCCTCCCGCATGCTCACAGCCTCAACGGCCGACAAGTGGCGCAGCTCCAGGAGCTGCTGGATGGTGCCCTGTATTTGGCACTGAGTGGGCGTACCTCGTCGGCTGAGGCGCTCCGGGCCGTCCAGCAGGACCAAACACCGGTCACATCTTCACCATCAATTAGTAGTACTGATAGTAGTGAGAACAAATGACAGAGCCTACTTATTCCCAACTCATTGCCCAGGAAATTGCCGAAACGGTTGAGCTTATCAATGACCAGCAGCTTCAGGCACTGATTGACGAGATTGTAGATGCCCGCCGCGTGTTTGTCTGCGGCACCGGCCGCAGTCTACTGATGATGAAAGCTTTGGCTATGCGGCTGATGCACGTGAGTGTGGCTGTCTATGTGGTAGGCGAAACCGTCACGCCAGCTATTCAGGCTGGTGATCTGCTTATCGCCGGTTCTGGTTCCGGCAGAACCCGCACTACCCTCACTTATCTACAGGCGGGAAAGGCCGAAGGTGCGCGCACCGCCGCCATCACTGCCTACCCCAACTCACCGATAGGAAACGCCGCAGATGTAGTGGTGGAAATACCGGTCCCCCTGACTGGTCGCGCCCGGCCTCAACAGTCCGATCAGCAATCAATCCAGCCGCCGGGTTCACTGTTCGAGCAGTGCCTGTTGGTGGTGGCTGACGCTATCGTGTTGGCAGTAATGAAGCGCCGCGGTACTACCATTGAAGAAATGCGCTCCCGCCATACTAAACTGGAGTAAGCTCGCCCCAACTCCCAGCCTGGTGCTGAGATGAAAAACGGCTGGCTGACATCTTTGCGGTACCACTCAGCACTGGGGAAGGATATGTCCTGGTCGGCGGAGAAATATGTAGTTGACTACAGCCGGCTGGGCTTGACCGCCCGGCGCTATTGACGTAGAATTATACTGATAGCAACTCACGATTGTATGAGGTCGGCTCACTCGGATAGGGAGACAAAGTCAAATGGCTGAAGAGTTTGATAGTAATTCAATTGAACCGACGGCTGATGAGCAAGCCGCCGAGGCCAAGGAACCTGCGGGGGGACAACCAGAACCGCGACCGGTGGCCCAGGCTGTTACTGCCCGTAAGCCCGGGTTGATTGGCCGATGGATGGGCAGTATTAACCGATTCTTCTCTCAGATAACCTTGCCGGAGTGGAATCTGCGCACCTTCCTGTACCTGCTGGTCGCACTCATAATTCTGGTTGTGTTGGCGCGTAACTGGACTTTGGTACGCATAGACCTGTTTGGGTGGCACTTTGATGCACCCAAACCGGTGGTATTTGCCGTTAGCCTGGCCCTAGGAGCCGTGCTACTGCGTCTATGGCAGGTCTATGTGGGCCGCCACGGCGTTGAGGAACCAACCGAACCGAAATCATCAGCAGGCAGCTAAACCGGAGAGTTAAGGAGTGCGGCTAAGTTGATAAGAACGAATCCCTCCACTACTATGCTGCTGGCGGCTGTACCATATCTGCTGCTGTCTATGTCCCAGGATGTTACTTTTACCACTATTGTGCAACACGATGGCTCGGGTCTACGCCAATTTGTGGCTTCCTGTCTGGAGAACCGAAAGGAAGATGTCACCAAGCGCATTCGGGAGGCCAGTCCACACTACGACGTAGAGCACTGCCAGATTGGGCCGGGTCAAATAGCCATTATTCGGAACTGGCGGCCCACCGGGCTTGATAAGCTAACGGAGAAGGGCGTTTCACTGCAGATTACTGATATCGCGCAACAGCCGCTAAGCCTGTTCACCTATTATGACTGGTCTGAACAAATCCAAATTCACCGCGACACGGCTACCGAGGTAGAAAAAGAAGGACAGCAAAAGGCCGTACTGCGCTATATTCTGCAGATGCCCGGCACTATCTTGCCCCAGACTCTTAGCACCGGTGGACAGGTAGAAAACGACCGTGCCGTTTGGGAGCTAACTGGAGACGAAGAACAATACACCCTAAAGGCCCAATCGCGTAAGGTACGCTGGGGCTACTTACTGATTTTGATTTATGTACTGGGCTTTATCATATTTCAGCTCGTCAGCTATACAGAGAGGCGCATCAAAAACCGGCCGCGCAGAATTTAACTTACACTGGCTTTCGCGCTGATAACGCAGCCGCCCTCCGGTCACAGTGAAGTCGGACCAAGCCGCGGATCCCACCGCGGCTGTTTATATAATACGCGCCGAATCAATGGCGAGGAACTGATTGCGCTCGCCGACGACGGAGTTCGCATAATGTTGTGGCGACAACTGTTTGGTCCGCGGCAACGGCTAATTCAGGCCTCATTCTTACTGGACGTCGCGCTGCCCGCCGTGGGCCTCGCGGTACAATTTAGTGCCATCACCTTGGGAGCCAACCCTACGATTCTGGGTCTGCTGGGGACGCTGTCAGCGGCTACCTATACTTTGGGCTGCCTGGTCAGTGGCCGGCTGTCCGACCGGTGGGGTCGGCGCGGCGCGGTCCTGGCTTCGGTAGTACTGGTCGGGGGCTGCTGGGCACTGATGGCCCCGGCAACTGCCGTCTGGCAGTTACTCACCTTGGTCACCATTAGTGGTGCCTTAATGTCCTTGTTCTGGCCGGCGGTTATGGCCTGGCTGTCGGACTTGACAGCGGGGGGCGGCCACGCTTTGCGCCGCGTTCTGGGCGTGTTCAACGTGGCCTGGTGCAGTGGTATGATAGTAGGAATGTGGTTGGTTGGCGTCCTATGGGATTTGACGGGACCCAACACGTTCTACTTTAATGTTGGAATAGCGGTGGTGATCGCCGCCTTAGTGGTCACTGTTCCCCCGCGTCGCACCAGCGTGCCGGTAGCCGACACCCCAGAGCCGTGCCCTGCCAATGTAGAAACTCCTCCCGAAACTCAGCGTTTGATGGCGGTCAGTCGGATCGGGATGTTTGCCAGCATGTTTGGTAGGGCAGTGATTTTCACTATGTTTCCTAAGCTGGGAACAACTTTGGGCTACTCTGGCACTACGATTGGTCTTATCATCGGCCTGGCCAGCGTGCTGACGCTGGTAGTGTTTGGCGCGGCGGGCATCACTACGCACTGGCACTACCGCACCTGGCCCTTGTGGTTGATCACTCCAGTGGCAACGGCAGGGATAGCTCTGGGCGCAATAGTTCATAACCCCACGCTGTTCTGGGTTGCTTTTGCGATGGTTGGGACATCCACGGGGGTAGGTTATGTGCTCAGCCAGTTCTACGGGCTGCACGGTCCTGTGGATAAGCGAGGTGCCAGTATGGGGGTGCACGAGGCCGTCCTAGGGGCCGGTATGGTGTTCGGACCGCTGCTGGGGGGGCTGGTAGCTACCTGGTTTGATCTGCGAGCGGCATTCGTTCTGGCGGCGATAGTTGCGCTGCTGGCGGGGTTAGCCCAAATTGTCACGTGGCGGTGTATGCGCCCCATGCCGCCCCAGCAGTTACCCCCCGCCGACTGTTAAGCAACTGACTACCTGAGAGGCGACCTGTCACCCAGGACTTGGCTGCGCTATCCAACTATCTAATCTATCCGGGTCTGCTTGACCCTGGGTATATCCTGTGCTATACTAGCACTGGTAGGTCGGGGCGTGGCTCAGTTTGGCTAGAGCGCGCGGTTCGGGGCCGCGAGGTCGCCGGTTCAAATCCGGCCGCCCCGACCACTTTTATTGCCAGCAACTACACAAAGTATCCTCCAGGAGCGACAGTTAATGTCAAGCCAGTTAATTCGGGACATACAGGCGGTCCGTGAGCGGGATCCGGCGGCTCGTAGCAATTTAGAGATACTTCTATGCTACAGCGGCCTGCACGCCATCATAGCCCACCGTATCAATCACTGGTTGTGGCAAAAGGGCCTGTGCTTGCTGGCTCGCTGGCTCTCGCAGGTGGCTAAGTTTTTCACCGGCATTGAGATCCACCCGGGGGCGAGGATTGGCGATGGTTTCTTCATTGACCACGGAATGGGCACTGTCATTGGGGAAACTTCCGAAATTGGCAACAATGTCAGTCTGTTTCAAGGGGTAACCTTGGGCGGAACCGGCAAAGAGCAGGGTAAGCGCCATCCGACACTGGCCGATGATGTGACCGTAGGCGCTCATGCCCAGATCCTCGGCTCAATAACCATAGGCAAGGGCTCAGTAGTGGGCGCGGGTGCCATTGTCCTGGATGACATCCCCGAGTACTGCACCGTGGTCGGCCAGAAAGCATTTGTAGTGCGGCGGGAAGGGGAGCGTGTTTATGATTTCCGCCATGACCGGGCCATGCGGGCGGAGAATCCGGCTATCCAGCACCTGTTGGAGCGAGTACAGTATTTAGAACAGCAAATGGCCACCTTACGCGCGCAGTGCCAATCCCGGTTGGCTAATCAGCCCCAGGAGCCAGTCAGCTCTCCCACCCAGACAGGAGCCTCCCCCGGTCCCAACAGCGAGACCTAATCGCCGAAACTACCACCTATGAACGCCGCTGAAACCGAAGACAT
>JALGTV010000125.1 GCA_029821215.1 Candidatus Zipacnadia bacterium
CCTCTTTATTGCTCACGATATGCCGACTGTCCGCTATATGAGTGATTTAATAGCAGTTATGTACCGGGGCCGGATTGTGGAATGGGGCCCAGCCCCGGCCATATTTGGTCATCCCACCCATCCATATACCCACTTGTTACTGTCTGCTTCTCGAACCCTGCAAGGTCTCCAACCCACACAGCAAGTCTAAGGGGAATAGCCACCACCTACTGCTACCTTGCCTCAGAACGGGTGCCGGTTTGAGGCCGTCCGGCAATAGCAGCAGACTATCTGTGCCGTAGCCAATTCCCCTGTCCTGCCATGATACCCGGGACAGGCTGCTACGGAGCAGGGGGAGGGGTGCTGCCTGAGGCTATCATATAAATTGTACTGATCCCGGTAATCACGGGCCGTACATTGACCGACGCGGGCAATGTGCCCGCCAGGTCATAGCCGGTTTTGCTAACTGCTATTGTCTGGTTACCCAGCGGCACACAGTGAATCTCAAACTCGCCGCTGCTGTCACTAGTGTCACTTTGGCCACCTACAGTCACCTCCACACCTTCTAAGGGCGGAGTATTCCCCTCGTCAATGTACTCCTTTACATCGCCGCTAACCCACGTCTTCTGCCAGGTAAGCGGCCAATCTGTGTCCAGTCCTACTACTATTCGCAGCAGCTTAATGGCGTCTCCCACATCGGTGCTGCAATTCTGATTGGCGTCAGCAACCGGTGTATCATCGTCCAAGCCGACCACTATCCGCAGTATCTTGATGGCATCACCCACACCGGGGCTATGGTCCTCATCCAGGTCACCCAATAGGGGAGTAGCTATAACATAAGTAGGCTGCGTCGCCGCGGGCTTAACCGTGTTAGTGGCATGGGGTTGAAGCGCCGCAGTCGGAGCATTGCTTCCGCCACAACCACCTATTAGTATCCCCACTGCAATTATTAGGATAACACTCTTAACTCCAGTCGTGGTCATATTAGTATCCTCCTGAGGTCAATGGGTTATCTGGTTACGGTTAGCGGGCGCAGGGAGCTGGCCGCCTGGCCGTCTTCAGTACGGGCAGTGATTACGCACAAATAAGTGCCCGCCGGGACGCGGCTGCCCCCAGCATTGGTCAGGTTCCAGAGTGTGGTATTAAGTCCCGCCGGGTTAGGTGTGCCCGCTTGGACTCGCTGTATAACCCGCCCGGCAATATTGCGAATCTGAATATCCACTTGTGCTGACACTGACAGGGCATAAGTTATTGCTACCCGCTGGCCGCTGACCTGTTGGGCAGTTACCCCCGTTATCAGCAGGCTACTCTCAGATTTTGGCTCAGCGGTGAGCCGGAAGTGGCGCACCCCACCTTGCGGCCCGGAATTGTAGCTGTGGCCCCGTGTAGTGCGCATATAGACGGCCTTGTCTGCATCCAGGTCAGTCAGCGTCAGCCGATAATTATTAGGCACCATACTCAGGTCGGGACAGGCGACGGTTACCTGGGTATCCACCAGGTCGCAGCGCACCTCAAAGTCCCACTGCAGCTCATCCTGGCTGGTGGGGCGAATATCAGTGGCCATCAACCCGGCCTGGGTGGGGAAGTACAGGTCTACCGAGCCATTGACCGCTGGCGGGTTGGCAATACTGAGCACCTGGGCCGTCTGCTCTCTAGCGACGCCGCAATAGTTGCACAGGTCGCGCTGTGAGCCGGCCTGAGCGGTCAGTTGTATCTGCCAGCCACCGTGGCGTGCATCTGCTGTTCCTATCTGTGTCAGTCCCACCTTCTGGGCCGCAGGGGCAACGTAATTCCAGGTGATCTCACCGTCTCCACTGGACAGCACCCAGTATCCCCACCATGGCTGGAGAGTATTATGAATCAGGTTGAGGCTGTCAGTGATGTTAGCCACCAGCTCATAGCCATTGCCCTGGTAGGTCCACCCAAACGGGTGCAATGTAGGCGCATTGGTTATAGATGCCAGGGCGGCTTCGGAGTTATAGGGACTGCTGATGATATTCCAGCCATCCTCCACATCATAGGTAAATAGCCCGGAGACCTCGGCGCCCCCCATACTTATCTGAGTCTGAGCAGCAAAATCAGCCCAGTAGCCCCGGCCTAATAGGTAGTCTGTGGGCGCCCCGATAGTAACATAGCCTGGCCCCTGCGGATCCCACCATATTGCATCTGTCCCCAGTAGCGCTTCCATAGTCGGCGAGCCCGACAGGTTCAGAGGTATGCCAACCATTCTCTGACCGGCATCAAAGGTGTGCTGGTTCTGCGCAGTGGCGGTGAAATCTATTCCCGTGGCGTTAGCATCCGTGATCTGTACATCCTGAGTGGCCGGAGTAAATATGTAGCCTGCCGCGAGGGGGATGACTGTGTATACTCCCGGGGGAATATCGCTGATCTGGTAGGAGCCAGTAGCATCGGTGGTCCTCTGATAAGGCCCGGCCCATACTACCACTCCCGGTACAGGGTTGCCAATGGGGTCTCCTATGGTCCCGGAGATGCTGTAAGTAGCCCCAGTTTGGGCGGTAAAGTCAGCCACCATATTGGGTCCCAGGTCCACAATTCTGGCCTGGGGTACACAGATATACCCCTCTTTGGTGGGAACCACTCGGTACTGATCTACTGGGGGTAGTCCTCCCGCCGAATAGTCGCCATAGGCATTAGTGGTAGTGGTTCCTAATAGCTGGCCAGTGCCGGCGTCCTGGATGGCTATGTTCACTCCGCCCAGGGGGCCAGCAGCCGTTTCCACATGCCCGGTAATGGTAGCGCTGCCCACAAACTCTAGGTCAGTGCGGTCCGGGCCGACGATTACTGTCTCACTGACAGGATCAAAGATTATGCCGGTCTTGAACGGAGTGATGGTATATTCTCCTGGACCCAAATGGCGCAAACGAAAACTGCCATCAGCAAGGGTGGTAGTGCCGAACCCGCCATAGTCTACAGTGACCCCTTCAATGCCATTGTTCTCGGCGTCAACTACCCGACCACTGATTTCAAAAGCCGTCTGCCAGCCGGTGATGATTACGTCAGTCTGATCCGGTGGCACAGTTACGGGAAAATTCTGCGCCATGGCGTCAAAGCCCCAGTCTTCTTTGGTGGCTTCCACGTAATAAGTGGCTGGTTGTAGGTTGGTGAATGAAAACAGGCCATCGGAACCAGTAGTCTGATTTGCAGGGGTGCCGCCTCCTTGGGGCGTAAGCGTGACCTCCACACCGCTAATGGGATTAATAGACCCATCTTGGACGGTCCCTGCAATCTGGTAGGTAGGCGGTGTGACCGTGAAGTCAACGCCGGTGTGGTCTGGGGGCACTGTCTTCTGGCAAGAAGTGGGGTCAAAGCTCCAGCTAGCGTGGCTGGGAGTGAGAGTGTACTGCCCGTCATTTATCAGGCCTAATTGGTAGAAGCCCCGGTCGTCAGTAACCGCTATGCCATTGCCGGGATCGGCTTCAATAAACACGCTTTCTACTGGCTGCCCGCCACCATCTAGCACATACCCGGAGACCGAATGAGCCGTATGAAGAGTGGACTGCCAGTGCTCGGGCGGGCCGTCCTCTTCCTCCCAGAAATCTATAGCTAGCTCATTGCCAGCCCGGGAATAGGCAAACATAAAACCCTCGCCTGCCTCGCCTATGTCGCTGCTGTGGCTGGTGATACAGAGCACGTAACCGTCGGCGGTGTTCTGGAACTGTCCTCGCTCCCACTCCCACCACGATTTGTCCAATTCTACCTCATTAGTGTAAAAATCACCGTTGCTCGTCATGACCACAGTCCAATACCAAGTGCGGGCCGCTTGCGGCCCTACCTGGGCGAGTTGGGTTTCGTCGGTCTCTACCCAGGTCCCCACCAGGTCTGAATCTACGGCACTGAGCAGGCGACTGAGTCTAACACGCCCCGTGGGTGAGAACTGTATCTCAATATTATTGGCAGTGAGTGAGCAACCCATTTGCGCTGGCCCAATAGGCAGGCCCTCGGTGGGATCCGCACTATACAATGTTAGCAAGGTTAGTTCCGTACCTGCAGAGTTTATGCTAAGCAGGCCCCAGGACTCCAATTCAACACCTTCAGCTAACTGCTCACCCGTTATGATACCCACATCAGTAATTGTGTCACGACTAACCCAAGTTAGGGGGTTCGGCACTGAATTCTCCCATTCCCCGGTCGTTAGCCATTGCCCCGCCGCGCCGCTTGGCAAATTGGCATAGCTCGCCGCCCGCTGGAAGGTCATGGGGTCTTCCCCGGCGAATTGAAGGGTCAACTGGGAGCCACTAACCGAATAGGTTCCGGTCATAGTTTGCCCAACCGCGCCCGGTTCGCTGCTCTGCTGGATGGTGACAGAAACGTTCCCGCCACTGGCTGAGAAGATGCCAGCGTCCCAATCTCTATCACCGTAATCATTTTCGGCATAGGTAAACGAGCCATCACTACGCAGCATCATCCCCACATGCAGGCCTGGCTCGCCAGTATTCTGCCACCAGCTCCCGACTACCCGAGAGTCAACCGCAGCAGTAACCACCGAGATATGACCTAACGTCCCCACCACCAGCCCCATAAGTATCAGACTTACTTGCAGTACCCGGTATCGGCGCAACATGGGTCTGCTCCTTTCACCCACCTATGATATCCAGAGAGTATAATACTTGTCTGTACGATAGCACCATGAGCACTACTTGCCAATTATCCGGAATTGGTCAGCGTCGGGGGGTATGGAGCCCGGCTCAACTAACTTGACCTCCACGGCCAGACCCAGGGTCTGTTGGAGTCGGTCCTTGATTTGCCCTTCCATTCCTATCAGCCGGCGCATCTGATCGGGGGTGGAATCGGGAGAGAGTTCAACATACACTTCCAACCGCTCCAGCGCCGTGCCAATATTAGCTGATATTCCTTGCCTAATCCATCAATTTCTGTCAATACGCCTTCCACCTGTCCAGGGAAGATGTTAATGCCTCGCACCACAATGCGGCCGTCAGTATACTGGCTTACCCGGCTCATGCGGGCGTGGGTGCGCCCGCAGGGACACGGCTCAGTGTTCAGGCTACTCAGGTCACCGGACCGATAGCGCAGCAGGGGAAAGGCTTCCTTATTGACGGTAGTAAAAACTAATTCGCCCGACTGTCCCGGCTCTAAAACCTGGCCGCTGTCGGGATCAATGACCTCAACTAAGAACTGGTCCTCAGCAATATGCAGGCCATCCCGCTGTTCACACTCAAAGGATACCCCCGGGCCGCCCAACTCGGCCAGACCGTAAACATCAAAGGCTTTGATAGACAGCCGGTCTTCAATTTCCTGGCGCACCGATTCATCCCAAGGCTCACCACCGAACAAGCCGATGCGCAATGACAGCTCGTGAGAGTCAATACCCATGTCCTCAGCCGTCTGGGCAATGCGCAGAGCATAATAGGGGGTGCCGATGATGACGGTAGTGCGAAAATCTCTCATTACCTCTACCTGCCGCTGAGTATCGCCGTGAGAGACAGGTATCACTGAGCTCCCTATGGCTTCAGTGCCGTAATGATAGCCAAATCCTGCCGTGAACAACCCATAGCCGAAGAATACTTGCACCACGTCCTCCTTGGTTATGCCGGCGGCGGTCAGATTCCGGGCCACCAGGTCAGTCTGGTGGCGCAAATCATTGGCAGTCAGACCTACTACGCTGGGATGGCCGGTGGTACCCGATGACATGTGGATGCGCACCACTTCTCGCAGCGGCACCGCAAACATTCCATACGGATAACCCCGGTGCAGGTCTTCCTTTTCAGTCAGCGGCAGCCGTCGGAGGTCAGCTATAGTCTGGATGTCTTCGGGAGTGATGTCCAGTTCTTCAAACCGGCGCCGATAGAAGGCCACATTGTGGTAGGCGCGGTTCATAGTGGCCTGCAGTCGCTCTAGTTGGAGCTGCTGAATCTCGACCCGGGGCATACATTCAATCTCGGGGTTCCAGAAGGTCTTAGCGGCCATCGGGTTACACCTCCTCGTAGTCCTTGCCCAAATAGGCGCGTCTGACGTCCCGGTTAGCTAACAGTTCCTGCGAAGTGCCTTCCAGGACAACCTGGCCCACTTCCAGAACATAACCTCGGTCGGCAATTTGCAGAGCTGCCGAGACGTTTTGCTCCACTAACAGAATAGTTGTACCTCGCTGCCGCAGCGCCGCGATTTTGTCGAATACCTCAGTGACCGCCTTGGGAGCCAGTCCGCTGGAAGGCTCATCAAGCAACAGCAGGCGGGGCGCTGCCATTAGCGCGCGGCCAATGGCTAACATTTGCTGCTGGCCGCCACTAAGAGTCCCCGCCCGCCGCTGGCCGGCCTCGCTCAGGGCGGGAAACAATGCATGTACTTCCTGTAGGTCGCGGTCAACTTCAGTCTTGTAGTGACGGCGCAGGCGCCAATACGCACCCAGCAGCAGATTGTCGCGCACGGTCAGGTCGCCGAAGATTTGGCGACCTTCAGGTACTTGTGTCAGGCCCTTAGGTACCAATCGCTCCGGCGGCAGACCCGTTATATCTTCATCATTGAATATTATCTGTCCCGACTGACAGGGCACCAAGCCGCAGATGACATTAAGCGTGGTGGTTTTGCCCGCCCCATTGGCCCCCAACAGGGCGGTAATCTCCCCTTCGTTGGTATGCAGGGAGACCCCGCGCAGAGCCTGGAGGCCCCGGTAACCAGCGGTGATGGAGCTCAGTCGCAGTAAACTCACGTTGTCTGCTCCTCAACCTCCGAGCGTTGCCCCCGTTCCTGCTGGGCAAAATCCTCGCCTAAATATGCAGCAATGACCTCGGGGTTCTGCTGGACATCAGCCGGAGTGCCGGCGGCGATTCTGCGGCCCCGGTCAATGACCACCACCCGGTCGGAGACTTCCATCAGTAGCCGCATATCATGCTCAATGAGTCCCACGGTAATGTCCAACTCGGAAGGCACGCGTTTCACAAATGTGGCTAATTGCTCGGTTTCCTTAGTATTTAGGCCCGCCGCTGGCTCATCCAGCAGAATAATGATAGGATTGGCTGCTATGGCGCGGGCAATCTCCAACAGCCGTTGCTGTCCGGTGGTCAGCTCGCCGGCCAATGCCGCTGACCTATCCACTAATCCCACCATTGTCAGATAGTCAAGAGCGTTAGCTCGCAGGCGATCTTCTTCCCGCCGCGTGTTGGGCAATTTCAGGAGGGCGCTAATCATTCCTGCCTTGCCCTGACAGTGGCAGCCGACCAGGACATTCTCCATAACTGTCATTTCGCGAAAGAGCTGGATATTCTGAAAAGTACGGGCGATTCCCAGCGACGCGATGCGATGAGCCGACTGGCCGGTAATTACCTGGCCCTGGAACTCCACCTGCCCGCCCGTAGGGGG
>JALGTV010000126.1 GCA_029821215.1 Candidatus Zipacnadia bacterium
GTCAGCTCAGCATAGCCGAACATGCGGGTCATCCACTTGCGCTTCTGGGAGCCGATGCCGTGCTCACCGGTAAGCACTCCCCCGTAGTCTACCGCCAGTTGGGTAAGTTCATCATCCACCTGATGGACTCGTCGCACTTGGTCAGCATCCGCTGGGTCAAAGAGCACCAAGGGATGGAGGTTACCGTCACCAGCGTGGAATACGTTGCCAATGCCTACATCATACTTTTCACCGAGCGCCATAACTTTCGCCAGCACTTCAGGTAGGACAGTGCGAGGCACGGCGATATCAGTAGTCATGTTACTGGGGGCCAACGTGGCCACCGCGCTAGCAGCTCCCTTGCGGCCCTGCCACAGCCGCATCCGCTCTTCTTCATCCTCAGCAGTCTGAAAGTTGCGTACATTGCTGCGCTGACAAGCCGCTTTGATACGCCGCGTCTGGTCTTCCATGGTGACTTGGAGACCATCAATATCAATGATGAGCACTGCCTCAGCATCCAGCGGATAGCCAGCCTGCATTGACTTCTCCACGGCCTGGATAAGCGGCTTATCCATCATCTCCAAGGTGGCGGGCACCAAGCCGTCGGCAATAATGTCAGATACTGCCTGACTGGCGTCATTGAGGTCATTGAAAATGGCCAGGATAGTTGTGATCGTCTCCGCTATGGGCATTATCCGGCAGGTTATCTGGGTGACCACGCCCAGTGTTCCCTCGCTACCCACCAGCAGGCCGGTCAAATCATAGCCCAGTTGATCGCGAGTCGGCCCTCCGATATGCAGCATCTGGCCAGTGGGCAGTACCACCTCCAGCCCTAATATGTGGTTAGTAGTCACTCCATATTTTAAACAGTGGGGACCGCCGGAGTTCTCAGCGACGTTGCCGCCCAGAGTACAGACTCCCTCGCTGGCTGGATCCGGGGCATAAAAGTACCCGGCCTTAGCTATTTCATCCTGAAAGTCAAGATTGACCACACCGGGCTGCACTACCGCGTAGAGGTTATCGTAGTCAATCGCGAGGATTTGGTTCATTCGGGCGTGGCCGATTACTACCCCGCCGGCCATGGGAATCGGCCCTCCCGAGAGGCTGGTCCCCGCCCCGCGGGGGGTAAACGGCACGCCGCGGGCGGCGCAGGCCTTCACCACAGCTACCACCTCATCAGTGGTCTCGGGCAGCACTACTACCTCGGGCAGAGCCTCGTCCTGGGCCCCATCATACTTATACAGATGCAGTGAGACCCGATCCGTCAATACCCGGTCAGGTGGCAAAATCTCCCGCAGTCTTTCAGTCAACTCATCTACTACAGTCATCGTCTGTATGCCACTTCACTGGCCAGCATTAAGGTTTAGGTTAGGTGTAGTATAAGACTGTTGGAAAACGTAATTGTTGGTTACTTGCGAGAGGAAAATGTGTAAAATTAATCGGGTAAAGCCAAACACATACCGGGCCGAGAACGACCCTCCTACAACTTTTGCAATAGTCTCTACATAGAATAATAGGACTGGCTCACTGAACTTGCTGGGGCAGTAGAACCTGCTGTAGCCTTTGGGAAGATAGCTACTGCTTACTCAGTCGCGATTTTCAAATCAAGTCGGCGGACTACGGCGCTGCAACTGACGAGCTTACTTGGGTTGGTGATGGGAATTGGATATGCTGGTTGACTTGAGCCGTCCTGAGAATTGCCTGGCGCATCTCATCGGCTAACTGCATTAGTTTCGCCTGTGACAAATGCTTCTTCAGCTCCTCGCGGATCTCCTCAAAGGGCGGAGTAGCTTGCTCTTGATAGGCCTCGCGTCGGAGGATATGATAGCCCATTTGGGTGTGGATGACCGGGCTGATTTCTCCGTCCTGAGTGAGTTGGAAAGCTGCCTGCTGGAGCGGGTCCTCACCTCGCACTACAAAACCGATTAGCCCTTCGTTGTCCCGCCCATACGGGTCAATAGAATAGCGGCGGGCAGCCTCGGCAAAAGTTATTCGTCCAGCCACAATATCACTTCTAATCTCCTCGGCCTTCTCCGGGGTGGTTACGCAGACATGACTGATCTTCATGGCCTCGGGCCGCTGCAGATCAGCCTGGTGGCTGTCATAGTACCCGCGTAGTTCTTCTTCACTTACTTTCGCCTTGTCACCTACCATCGCCTCAAGCATCATTTGCAGTTCAATGCGCTCGCGGAAAACCTCAGCATTAATATGTTGCTGAGCCAGCCAAGCAGCGAATACCTCATCAGGTGGACCACTGCTGCGGGTACGGTTAACGATCTGTTGCTGAGCCTGCTGATAACGAGCATTGACCTGTTCAGGGGCAATAACAATACCCCGCTCATCAGCCTCCTGACGGATAGCCAGGGCCTCAATCATACTTTGCAGCACGATATAGCCATAGCGATTCTTGAGGGTCTCAATAAACTCACTTTCCGAGATTTCTTCTCCGTTGACCTCAGCTACCGTCGCTGCGGCGGCTCGCGTTGGACAGGCAGAAATGATTACCATTGCCACAATTGATAGTAAAGCCGTCAAGCAATTCCTGTTCATAAACATCTACGCTCCTTGTAAGCATACCCGGCTGATAGCAGCAGCCGTTGTTGGCTCTATCTGGCTCCCCGGAGCTGGTGCGGGGATTATGGCCTGGCCGGCTTCCAGTATCACCGCAGTACCCAACTCCTCTGACAATTGCTGAAACCGTTGCAATATCTCAGTCCGGCGCGGCTCCACCGCGTATTCGGGACCTAGCCGGGACCACGGTATCCACACCGGCTTCATCTCTACTCGCCACCCGCGGCCCTCGGTATAGTATAAAGTGAACAAACCACTCTCCATCCGCTCCCCGGCCCGTTGATCAAAGATGAAGTTGCCCATACTATACAAGATAGGACGCTGTTTGTATATCTCCACGCCTGCCAAAACATGCGGATGGTGACCCAGAACCACATCGGCGCCCGCATCAATACTGGTATGCGCTACTTGGATCTGCCGCGCACTAGGATGACGATGATACTCCGTTCCCCAATGATATGAGACTGCTAATAAGTCACAGTTGTTCTTCGCGGCCACAATCTGCGACTCTATGTTTGACAGGTCTTTGTCTACCTTTGAATAAGAACCGTGGGCGAAATTCAGGTCGGTATAGGCCAGGAAACCTATGTTCAATCCATTTGCCTCAATAAAAGTAGGCCGTGAGCCTTCCGACTTCTCTTTCGCAGCGCCTACGTATGCAATGCCAGCCTCCTCCAGATGCTGGAGGGTTTGCAGCAGCCCGGCCCGGCCAGCATTGAGAGTATGATTATTGGCCAGCGAGACAATGTCAAATCCACCCAGCACCAGAACCTGCACTGTTTCCGGGTCAGCGCGGAATATCAGGTGCTCACGCGGGGCATGCGGCCCCACTGTGGAGAGCGGACATTCCAGATTACCGAAGGTAATATCCGCCTGTTTCAGCTTGGCAGCAACCTGTTCAATGATATAGGCGCTGCCCTTGCGGTCTATTTTCTCGCCCACCGAGCGATCTAACATAATGTCGCCTACCGCCGCCAATGTCAATTGACGCGGGGGTGGTGGAGGAGCAGGAACACCAGCGTCCGCTGCCACCCGACCAGCCGGAGGTGGCTGGCAACCGCTCACCGCGAGGATGAGCAGTATACACCAGTACCCAATACGGATGTATGGTCGCCGCAGCGCGGTCATCAAATTTGCCAGTCATAACATTAATGGGTGGACGTACCTGTTTACTATGATAACCCACGAGTATCGCCGCCGTCAAACTTTTGGAGTACAGCCGGGGCCGGCTCGGTCAATTTATTGGAGTGATATATGGGTTGGGTAGCAGGTAATTACCTGCCCTTAGCGAAATAATGGTAGACCAATCATGCGGCGCAACGCCACAATCGCCATTCTGTTTCTGCTTGTATTCGGCCTAATATTGTACTGGAAGGTACTGATAGTCGGGCAGGTCTTCTTCTGGCATGATGTTAGTATCGCTTATATGCCGCTGCGTAAGCTGGCCCAGGCAGCCATCCAGAAGGGTCAATTGCCGGTATGGACCCCGCAATTGGGATGTGGCTTTCCGCTGCTGGCCGAGGGCCAGGCCGGCACCTTCTACCCGCTGCACCTCATCGGCTACCTGGGCTTGCCCTATTATCACACCTATTCGCTGATGGTCTACCTCCATTGCCTGTTAGCCGCGGTTTTTGCGGCACTGCTGGCCTGGCGCGTGGGTGTGGGCTGGTCGGGGGCAGTCATTGCCGGACTGGTATATGGCTACTCCGGTTACTTCGTTAGCAAGGTTCTGTTTATCACTGTTCTGGAGACCGGGGCCTGGCTGCCGCTGGTCCTATATTTGCTGATAGGTGGATTGGAAACCGCTAACTGGCGTTATTTTCTGGGGGGCGGGCTAATTTTCGCGATATCCATACTCGGCGGCCATCCTCAGATTGTGTTTTACTCAGTACTTGCCATAGGGACCTTGGCAATTGCATATCTACTGGGGCACCGACAGACCCCCGTGGGTCAGCGAGTGGGAAGAGCCGTGGTCGGGACTGCCTTGCTGCTGGCGATAGGGGCAGGCTTGGCGGCGGTTCAGTTGCTGCCGACTTACAAGCTGGCCCAATTCGCTGAGCGGCGCACCGAAGTTACGCCCGCGTATCTACGATCGCTGGGAATGAGTCCTCGTAACCTGGCCTATTTTGTTCATCCTTACATATTGGGCTCGTATGCCGAAAACAACTATTTTGGCCGCGATCACTATTATGAGGTCTGCGGGTATGCCGGTGGCATTACCTTAGTGTTGGCCATTGTCGGCTTGACTGCGGGGCGGGCTGGAGGCA
>JALGTV010000127.1 GCA_029821215.1 Candidatus Zipacnadia bacterium
GCCCGCTCAGGAATTGCATACACTCCTGGCTCCCTTTCTACGTCGGCCCACTCACATTCATCACGTATCCAGGTGGCGCCGACATCCGTCAGCCAATCCAGCGCCAGCAACGGCACTCGTTAGTCGAAATGGCAACTTACTCCTAAACAGCTACGGAACGGGCGGGAAGTTGCGTCGCCTACGGTATGGTAATCCGCAGTGGTAGGGCCGCCGGATCGGTTCGCTCAAGCGGTGCCACCATATCCAGCAACCGTGAGTACCGCAGCCTGTGTAATCAGTCTCGTGTTAATTGGGAGATACCTTCGTCGTTGCAAAGTCACCAGTAACATCTGCACCAACGAGGCGCTATGCGCTCTGGCGGCGGCCTACCTGGCAGCTCTGGGTCCCCCCGGGGTGCAGGCGGTGGACATCGCTAAGCGACTGATAGACTGTGGGCTGCACCCACCCATAATGTATTTCCCGCTGACTGTCAAAGAAGCACTTATGATTGAGCCGACGGAGACGGAGAGCAAGGCAACGCTTGATTGCTTTATTGAGGCGATGATACGAATTGCCAATGAAGCCTACACCGACCCTGACTCGCTCCGCTCGGCACCGCATACGACTCGATTGGTCGCCTGGACGAGGTCAAGGCAGCCCGGGAGCCACGGCTAAGGTGGAGGAAAGCAGAAGTAGTCCAGCGATAATCGGACCCACCGCCGGCCAATAACAAACGGCCACCTTTGGTTACGGGGGCCACAAGCAGTTGAGTTGCCGCCGTTCTTTATCCGACAACTTGTGGCCGCCCAGGAGACAGCAGCGGCTTCACAGGATGGCGACTGAGATCAGCAGGCGCCAAGCTGCTCACCGCTTTGTAACGGTTATGAGCCGGTCCACCGCTGTCCAAACCATCTCGTGCTCGCCGTACGGCCAGCGCACTTCCAGCATCACGGGATCTGCGTGGCTACCCAGGCCGAAATGCAGCGTCAGGTCATTCTGATTACCCTGCCCGGTGCCGGCCGCGACCTGGCGCGTAAGAACCTGTCGGGCGAGTGGATTTTCACCTCGTGGAAGCTGGATGCGCACCTGGGCTCCGATGGCCGACCCTGGGCCTTCCAGCTTGACCTTGAGCCAGTGGTTATCCGTCGGGTAGCGGTTCTCATAGAGCTTGCCACCGGTGAGCAAGTCCAGGTCACCGTCGTTGTCATAATCCGCCCAGGCTGCCTGGTAGGTCTGTACCGCGTCAATGCCGGCCTCCGTGGTAACGTCAATGAAGTGCCAGTTACCATCGTTGCGGTACAGAACCGAGTGGTCACCGCCGTAGACGGTGGTGAAATACAGGTCCAGGTCACCGTCATTGTCGAAATCGCCCAGAGTTGGGCATGCAAACGACTCCTGCCACGCCAAACCCGCCGTGCTGCTCATGTCCTGAAAGTGATAGTCTGGTGGTCCTTCATTGCGCAGGAACTGAGGCCGGTCCTGGTAAGCAGGCGGGTGGCTAAAGTTGCCCACGAATAGGTCAATATAGCCGTCGTTGTCCAGATCACCCCAGGCCGAACCAATGGTATGGCCGTATGCGCCGGATACTGGATTACCCGCGACCCCGTATTCATGGGCCACATTGGTGAAGAGCAGAGAGCCATCATTGCGCCACAGGAGATTCGGCTGAAGCCGGTAGTTTGAGACATAGATATCAATATCTCCGTCGTTGTCAAAATCGGCAGCAGTGACACCGCGCGCCGGCTGCTCTTGGCCCGCTGGTGTCCGCCAATCCTCCACGAACGTGCTGTTCCCCTGGTTTATGTAAATCGTATCGGGGTACGCCGCTACTACCCCCCAGGTCTCGTACCCGCCGACGTACAGGTCGAGAAAGCCGTCACCGTTCAGGTCCGCCCAGCAGGCTCCAGAGTGCGACCCGGTGGGCAGGGGCGGGAACGGGACGTCGCCAAAGGTTCCGTCCCCGTTATTGAGAAATAGACTCCCGTCGCCACCCCATGAAAACTGGTCCAGGTCGCCGTCGTTGTCGCAATCCCCCCACAGGCCGCTGCCGGCGCCCACGACTTGCGTGAACCTCTGACCATTTTCGTTCCGATAGAGTGTACCGCCGATACACACATCCACCCATCCATCACCGTTATAGTCGGCCCATAGTGCTTGGCCTCCGCCGCTCAGGCCAACCTCCGCGGTGACATCTGCGAACCAGGGCTCAGCCGCGCACAGTACGCTTGTGCTGAATGTCAACGTCACCACAAGTAGTGCGATTATCCACCATTCTGCTGTGCGCTTGCTCCTCATTTTTCTATCACCCTCTCAATTAGGATCCCTAATGTAGAGACTGTTGCCAATATCAGCTTATATCAACCGGATTTACCCGTGTGGTTTATTGCTACTGCCAACATTCTCCGGGTGACCCCGTAATTCCTCCCCTACTCAGCCATTTATCTGTAAAATGCGAGTTTGAAGCCCTCTTAACGGTCATATTACCTAATCGGGGGTAATGTGGGTGGCTTGCGGGCAGACACACTACGCCCTGGGCCCAGCACGGTGGCGCTGAAGGCAGCCATTGCCGGGGAGTTTACCGGCGGATCAGTGGGCATGGTGCCGAAGAAAGTGAAAGTGGTGTTAGTAGCGCCCGTGACAATGCCGAGGCCCGTGGCCGGCTCCGGCCACATATGCAGATTAGTAGGGAGATTAGGTGGGGTATTTACGTCAGTGCCAGTATGAGGGCCGCTACTCCGTGGTACCACCGGGTATGTTCGTCCCATAGCTTACCCAACTGCGGTCCGCACTGTTCGGCCACCTACCGAATCACAAAGAACGTAGCGGGTACTTGCAACGTTATCTGTCGGACATTTCTGATACGGATGAAACATAATAATTTATTCCCTGCCAAGGCCATGGCACCTTGTGTAAAGGGGAGATTAGTCTGGTCAATCGGTGATGGCAAGCTTGCTCAGTAGCCATCGTCCAGTTACTGGGCCGAGCAAGTTAGTGAACAATTTACAGGTCTAGTGGAGCATATTCATGTCGTCAGCCTTCGGCAGCGCCGGTAATTGGTCAGGCCCAGCACTCTATCCAGCTCTCTGCTGCCAACAGGTCGGTATCCCAGCTTACTTTGATACCGCGAAATAGCAATCGCCGGCAGATATCAAACCCTCGCTTCAAGCCACTCATCTGTCTTCACCTTGCGCCTGACTTCCTGCCGAAGTTCAGTTAGATTAGTGGACTGAGGCGGACCAATCACAATTGCAACAAGGAGAGAGTAGAAATGAAGCAAGTTAAAGTAGTACTGGTTGGTACCGGCAGTCTGACTTTTGGGCGGGGGACTATTGCTGATTTGCTGGCGAGCGAGGAACTCAACACGGATGCGGAACTGACGATAGTGCTGGTGGATATCGATGAGGTTGCTTTAGATAGGATGTACCGGTTTGGCCAGGTTCTAAAGGAGCATTACGGCGCGAATCGAGGCTACTGTTGACCGTCGCGAGGCCTTACCCGACGCTGACTACGTTATCACTGCAGTCGCCCGCAAGCGATTGGAACTGTGGCAGCAGGATTTTCATGTGCCTCTCTCGTACGGGTTTAGGCATATTTACGGTGAGAACGGCGGCCCGGGGGCAGCTTTCCATACCCTGCGCAGTATTCATCTGACCATGCCTATCATTCGCGATGTTGAGCAACTTTGTCCCGAGGCCCTTGTACTCAATTTCACTAACCCTGAGAGCCGCGTTTGCCTGGCCATAAGCCAGTTGACTAAGGTGGAGGCTGTAGGGCTTTGCGACGGACCAATCGCTACGCTGCGCAAGGTTGGCGAGGTACTGGATAACACCCGTGGATGAGGTGGAACTAACCTGTGGTGGCATTAACTACTTTCATTGGGTGTTGGCAATTAAAGATGCCTGGGATGATACGGATCTGCTGCCCACTTTCCGGAAGCGAATGGAAGAGTAACAGTGGGGCCTGGGACCACTGGCTCGCTGCCTGTATGATACATTTGGCCTGCTTACCTATCCCTCCGAGTCCCATCCCGGCGAGTATATCGGCTTTGCCTATGATTTGGCCGGGCCCATATTCGAGAACTACCGGCGGCAGCGTCTCATTAGCGAACACGGTGGCGGCGCCGGACAATTGCCCCCGTGGAAGGTCGTTCAGCAGGTAGCGGACGGCGAACAGCCTCTGACCGAGAAATTGGCCGCCCCTTCCATCGAAGTGGCCATTCCTATTATCAAGGCTATTGAGTTCGACCGCCGCGACCGTATACTGTTGGTCAACGTTCCTAATACCAACCTATCGGTCAGCAATCTCCCTGAGGATGGCATTGTGGAGGTGCCAGCAATAGCTGATGGCCAGGGCATTCATCCCGTCGCGGTTGGTCCCCTGCCGGAGGCCATCGCGGCAATGTGCCGGCTGCAAATCTCAATACAAAATCTGCTGGTCGAGGCCTATCACCAGCGTTCCAAGCACGTACTGCTGCAGGCTCTGCTGCTGGAGCCGACGGTAGACAATGCCAAGCGAGCTGAACAAATGATAGATGAGATGCTGACTCGCTATGCAGAGTTTTTACCCGAGTTTGACTAATCCGCGCAAAATTGCAAGTAGACGAAGATTCGCTATTGATACAGACTGTTGCCTGGCCAAAGTTACTATCTCCAGGTGCTTATCACTTGCATTGTGGTTAACTGTAAGAAGATAGTGAAACTGGTGGGTAGTCACTTACCAAAGTCACAAGCCAGACCCCGACCAGCTTGGGCTTATAGTTGACAAGTGAACCAACGATGTGGCCCCCACCAGCC
>JALGTV010000128.1 GCA_029821215.1 Candidatus Zipacnadia bacterium
ACAAATGGCTGGGAAGGGGAGGAGTAGGCGGAGTTGCGCAGGCTAAAGCGAGCCGGTGGGAAGGTGAGAGTACCGGCGTCTGCGTCTGCCGAATGTCGCCCCCGAGCCGTGGCGCTGAACTTAAAGTAAGCGCCGCCGGGGATGCCCGTTACAGCATCAAAGTGTCCCGCCATAGCCTTGGCGAAGGTGGGGAACTTGGGTGGTACCGCGGGAGCCATCAGGCCTCTCGTCCCAATAAGGGCGAGGGGCTGTTTTGTTGTAGATGCAGCGAAAGCAGCAAGGACAGCAACGGCAGCAAGGACAGCAACAGCAGTAACGGCAACTACAACAGCAACGGCAGCCAAGATAGCTATGAGATGGGGGCGTAATCTGCTGGTGAAAGGAACGTCTGCTGGTGAAAGGAACGGGGTGCAATGGCTATATTTCAACGGCTCAAGGCCTGGCAAAAAGCCCACAACCTCACCCTTTGCATATATGAGGTTACCCAGGATTTTCCACGGGACGAGCGCTATGGGTTGATCAGCCAGATGCGGCGGGCAGCATACTCGGTTGCCTCCAATATTGCCGAGGGCCATAGTCGTGCCACAGACAAAGACTTCGCTAATTTTATTAGCCATGCCCAGGGCTCGTTAGCCGAACTGGAGTATTTCTCGCTGTTGTCAAGAGACTTGAATCTACTATCCGAGGATACACATAAGAAAATCGGAAGGCAGGCTGATGAAATAGGCCGAATGTTGGCGACGCTGCGAGCCAAGCTACTGAAGAACTCATAGCACACAGTTTCTAAGCCATAAGCGCCGTAGTCGTCGCCGTAGTCGTTGTCGTTCCTGCCGTTGCTGTTGTTGCTAATAGCTGTCGTTGCTAATACCTTTTTCACGAGGTGATAATGATGCGTAGCGATCGAGCCAAGAAAGGTTTAGAGAATGCGGCATCGCGGGCGCTGCTATATGCCTGCGGCATTACTCGCGAGCAGATGGAGGCACCGTTTATCGGGATTGCCAATGCCTTTACCGACATCGTGCCTGGTCACGTAGGCCTCAATGAACTGGCCCGGGCCGCCGAGCAGGGCGTAGCGGCTGGGGGTGGGGTGCCTTTTCAGTTCGGAGTGATGGCTATCTGCGACGGCATCGCTATGGGCCATCCAGGGATGTTTTATTCACTGCCGTCACGAGAACTAATTGCTGATACCGTGGAGAGCATGGCTATGGCCCATGCGCTGGACGGGCTGGTGCTGCTGACTGATTGCGACAAGATCACTCCCGGGATGCTGATGGCGGCGGCGCGGCTGGATATCCCGGCTATTATGGTGACTGCCGGTCCGATGCACTCGGGGCGACTGCGAGGCAAGCCGCTGTCACTGGTGCGGGATACCTTTGAAGCGGTGGGCCGGGTCCAAGCGGGAGTGATGGATGAAGCCGAGCTGGCTGAACTGGAAATTGAAGCCTGTCCAGGCCCTGGCTCTTGCCAGGGGATGTACACGGCCAACACCATGGCCTGTCTGACCGAGGCCATGGGGATGAGTCTACCCGGCTGCGGTACCGCCCTGGCAGGCATGGCCGACAAGCGCCGTCTCGCCTACAACAGTGGCAAACAGCTAATGAAGCTGGTGGAGCAAGACATTACCACCCGGCAGATAATAACCAAGGCCAGTGTTCGCAATGCTATCCGCATGGATATGGCGCTGGGCGGGTCAACCAATACCGCCCTGCACGTGCCGGCTATTGCCCATGAAGCTGGTTTAGACATTGCCCTGGAGACCTTTGACGAAATCAGCCAGGCTACTCCTCAGATCTGCAAACTACGGCCCGCCGGTGATTATATGATGGAGGATTTGCACTGGGCCGGTGGCATACCGGCAGTGCTATCGTCGCTGGCTGATCTGGTGGAGGATAACCCCACCGTCAGTGGCTCAACTATCAAGCAGATTGCTGCTCAGGGGCAGGTGAGCAATGACGATGTAATTCGGTCCGTGGATAATGCCTATGCTCCGCAAGGCGGCATCGCCGTGCTACGAGGGAGCCTATGTCCAGAGGGAGCGGTGGTCAAGCAGATCGCGGTGTCCGCGAAGATGCGCAAATTCCGCGCCCCCGCCCGCTGCTTTGACTCCGAAGAAGCAGCTATGGAGGCTATCCTGGCTGATCAGATTCCGGATGGTTCGTGGGCCATTATCCGCTACGAAGGCCCGCGCGGTGGTCCGGGGATGCGGGAGATGCTCAATCCGACCGCCGCCCTGACCGGCATGGGCAAGGAGGAGAGTATAGGCTTACTGACCGACGGGCGCTTCTCGGGCGGCACCCGCGGCCCCTGTATTGGTCACATCTCGCCGGAAGCGGCGGCTGGTGGGCCGATTGCGCTGGTTCAAGATGGTGACGAAATTGAAATAGACCTGGATGAGCGGCGGCTGGACCTGCTGGTAGATGAGGCAGAATTGCAGCGACGGCGCGCCGCCTGGCAACCGCCACAGCCCAAGGTCACTACCGGCTGGCTAAGCCGCTATGCCCGCCTGGTCTCCAGCGCCGCCCAAGGGGCAGTGATGGAGTGATAGCCACACTTACGGCAACCAATTGAGGAGGCATTTTACGATGGCAACTGAGAAACTGACCGGTGCAGATGTGTTATTAGAGGTGTTTAAGGAGGAAGAAGTGGAGGTGATATTTGGTATACCTGGTGGCGCATTGATACCGGTATATGACAAGCTGCACGCGAAGGTGGACAGCGGGGAGTTGAACCATATACTGACCCGCCATGAGCAGGGCGCGGCCCATGCCGCTGACGGCTACGCGCGGGCGACCGGACGAGTAGGAGTATGTATGGCCACCAGCGGGCCAGGAGCGATGAACTTAGTCACCGGCCTGTGTACCGCCTACATGGATTCAATACCCATAGTAGCTATTACTGGTCAGGTCAAAACCGGTGCCATCGGGACCGATGCCTTCCAGGAGGCCGACACTACCGGCGTGACTATGCCCGTAACCAAGCACAACTATCTGGTCAAGGACCCCGACAAGCTGGCCAATGTGGTGCGGGAGGCCTTTCATCTGGCCCGCAGTGGCCGGCCCGGACCAGTCTTGATAGACCTGCCCTTTGATGTCAGCGCCAGCGAGGCCCACTGGACCCAGCGAGACATCAAAAATCTGCGGGGCTACCAGCCGCCGTCGCACGGCGACCCGGAACTAATAGAGCGGGCTGCTCAGATGATTTCTGCCGCCAGCCGGCCTATTCTGTACATTGGCGGCGGAGTCATTGCCAGCAACGCCTCGGACCTGGTCAGGGAGCTATCCGAGAAGGCCAATATTTATGTAGTTCATACCCTTATGGGCAAAGGCGGATTTCCAGAAAGCCATCCGCTTTCGCTGGGTATGCCGGGCATGCACGGGGTAGTCGCGGCCAGCTATGGCCTGCAGTATTCGGATTTGATTGTTGCCATCGGGGCCCGCTTTGATGATCGGGTGACCGGTGACCTGAGCACGTTCGCCCCCGAGGCCCGGGTGATCCATATTGACATAGATCCTGCCGAGCATAACAAGGTGCGGGTGGCCGATGTGCCCATAGAAGGCGACGCCCGGACTGTGCTGGAGGACCTGGTGCCCCAGGTCAACAAGCGGCAGGCAGGGCAATGGGAGGCACAATTGGACCAGTGGAAGGCCGACCATCCACTCCATTATGAACATCCCGAGGAGGGTATTGCACCCCAGTACATAGTGGAACAGATATGGGAAGCGACCCAGGGGCAGGCCATCATCACCACCGAGGTGGGCCAGAATCAGATGTGGGCGGCCCAATACTATAAGGTAGACGAGCCACGGCATTTTATCAGTTCTGGCGGTCTGGGCACTATGGGCTATGGGTTCCCGGCGGCTATCGGGGTGCAGGTGGGCTGTCCGGAGACGGTAGTCTGGGATATCGCCGGCGACGGGTCCATTCAAATGAATATCCAGGAACTGGCCACCGCGGTTATCAACAAGCTGCCAGTGAAGGTAGCTATTCTGAACAACAGCTACCTGGGGATGGTGCGCCAGTGGCAGGAGCTGTTCTTTGATCGGCGTTACAGTGCTACCGATCTGACCGGTAATCCCGACTTCGTGCGGGTGGCCGAGGCCTATGGAGGAGCGGGAATCAAGGTGGCGGAGACCGAGCAAGTACGTCCGGCCATTGAGCAAGCGATGGAAATTGATGACCGGCCGGTGTTTATTGACTTCGCGGTCGCCCGGGAAGAAAACGTTTTCCCCATGATTCCAGCCGGACGCTCAGCCGACGACATTATGTTCACTCAGCCCACGTGAGGTAGACATGGACATAGTACAGACTCTGGCCTCAGGAAGCTGTTATGAACATATCGGTTGACACAGGCGACGGTCTGTGGTAATCTATACCCGTGCCTCCCAGCGGGGAGGTTAGTTAATTTTGGGGAGTTGAATATTAGAGTGGTAACTGGCAGAGAAGAACTAAAAGCTGAAGAACTCGAGGACCGCGTAATTCGTATAGACCGCACCCGCAAGACCGTTGCTGGGGGCCGCCTGTCCAGCGCCCGGGTGGTGATGGCCGTAGGTGATGGCAAGGGTAAGGTGGGGCTGGGAATAGGCAAAGCCCGCAATGTGCCGGAAGCAATATCCAAGGGCATCCGGCTGGCTAAGAAGAATATGATCCAGGTTCCACTGGATGGCTATACGATTCCGCACGCCATACAGGCCAAGGTAGGCGGGGCAGTTATCCTGCTCAAGCCCGCCTCACGGGGAACGGGCATCATTGCCGGTGGCGCTACCCGACAGTTAATTGAGGTCAGCGGGATTCGCGACATTCTCACCAAGTCGTTGGGCAGTGGCAATGTTATGAATCGGGCCAAGAGCTGTTTCAAGGCCCTGTCGCTGCTGCGGGATCCCCATGAGGTCGCAGAGCAGCGGGGGACGACTGTCCAGGAGATGCTGGGCCGAGAAATTGTCAGCGCTTACGCCCAGGAGGAAGCAGCCAAAGAGGAAGCCGAAGAAGTTGAGGAAGTCGTAGAAGTAGCCAAACAGGAAATCGAAGAAGCGCCAGAAAAACCG
>JALGTV010000129.1 GCA_029821215.1 Candidatus Zipacnadia bacterium
GCTTTGGAGATCTCAGAGGAGTATTTTGACGCCCACTACAACCTGGCTAATCTGAAAGCTCGTCAGGGTGATTATGTAACGGCATTCAACGAGTACACTCGGGCCCTGGCTATTAACCCTAATGACATTGATGCCCACATTAACTTCGGCTATGCTCTCCAGCAGACCGGGGAGAGCGCCAAGGCTATCCGCGAGTACAAAGCAGCCTCCCAGATAGACCCGACAAATGTGGAAGTATTGACTACTCTGGGGTCGCTGTATCTGCAGTGCCGGCAGGACCAGCAGGCGGCTGATGCCTATCAAGCTGCTTTAGAGTTACAGCCGGACCTATCCGTAGCGCAATTAGGGCGGGGGACGGCACTGTACAATTTGGGAGAGTATGAGGCCGCTGCCAACCATCTTCAGCAGGCAGCCGCAGCCTTGACTGACAGCTTTGTCGCCTTTTACAATCTGGGCTTGGCCTTGGCGGCCCAAGCTAAATACCAGGAAGCCGAAGCAGCCTATAAACGGGCTTCCGACATTCAGCCGGATAACGCCAACTGCTGGAACAATCTGGGTTGGGCCCGGTTCCAACAGGGCAAATATACCGAGGCGGTCTCGGCATTCCAACAGGTCACCCGCCTGAACCCTCATTCTGAAGTGGCCCATGTGAACCTGGCCCGGGCACTGTCTCAAGCGGGACAAACCCAACCGGCCCTTCAGCAATGGCAGCTTGTTACCCGCCAGTTTCCCAACAGTGTAGCCGCTCATCTCGGTCTGGCCAATGCCTACTATAACCAGAACAATCACAACGAGGCATTGGCCGAGTATCTACGGGTGCTAAAGCTGGATGACAAAAACGCAGAGGCTCATAACAATGTGGGGTTGATATTCCTGGACCGGGGCAACCTGACTGAGGCCATCAGCCATTTCCAGAAGGCACTGCAGACTGATCCGGATTATGTTTATGCCGTCAACAATCTGGGTGCGGCTCTCCAGCAGCAAGGGAAAATACAGCAAGCCATTGACCAGTATCGCCGGGCTTTGGAGATTGACCCTGCTTACGGGCCAGCCAAACAGAACCTGGAGCAATTGGAGGGTAGCAGCTCTACGGAGCGAGCACCTATCTAATGACTTCTGAGTCCCAATCTACCCACAACCCGGTGGGAACGGTGGGCCTGGTTTGTGCGTTGCACAAGCCAGGAGCGGTGGAGTTTGCCCGCCTATTAGTCCAGCGCCTGGAAGCGGCTAAGGTTCAGATTCTGGCCGAGGAGGAGCTGGCCCAGGTGGCCGGTGACGCCTGCCAGGTCCGGACCCGCGCTGACCTGGCGGCCGCGGCGGACTTGGTCATCGCTATGGGCGGGGATGGCACGGCGGGGATGGCACTTTGCTGTCGGTGGCCCACTATGCGGCTCCGGCCGGTACACCCCTGCTGGGGGTGGACCTGGGTAGTTTCGGTTTCCTGGCCGCCCAACCACCGGCTGCCGTCCTGGAAAACCTGGAAGAGCTACTGGGGGGACGCTACCGCACGGAGTCTCGCTTAATGATTACTGCCCAGGTTCGGCGCGACGATGAAACCGTCGGGACGTACTTGGCCCTCAATGACATAGTCGCAGCTCGAACCTCACCGCGGCGGATGATAAGATTGCGGGCAACTGTGGATGGCGAGCTGGTGGCCGTCTATCCCGCCGATGGCCTGATTGTTTCCACCCCCACCGGCTCAACAGCCTATAACCTGTCGGCCAGGGGCTCGGTCGTCAGTCCCTCCGTGGACTGCCTAATCATTAACCCCATCTGCCCACATACGCTTTATCTGCGCCCGCTTGTTGTGCAATCCACCGCAACCGTAGAAATCAGTCTGGAAAGCCACGGCAAGACTCCCGAGCCGATAAGTTTAACCATTGACGGGCAGAAGACCGTAGATCTGTTACCGGAGGATACCATAGTAGCCACCCAGGCCTCCTGCCAGGCCACGCTGGTCAGCCTGCACGAAGATTCGTTCTATGAGCGGCTGCGCACCAAGCTAAACTGGGGAGCCGAACGGTAGGGTAACCATTAACCACCAATTGTGAGCAGAGGAGCAAGGTAGTACGGACATCTTGATGAGACAACTGGTAAGTGCTAAGATTGAGAGGTACATGCAGTGTTCAAGGTAATTATTGATGCCAGCCGGTGTAAAGGATGTGGGCTATGTGTCCATTTTTGTCCGCAGGACATCATTGAGCTGAGTGATGAACTCAATGAGGCCGGATATCACCCGGCCCACATCATATCTGAAGAGGAATGTACTGGCTGTAAGATGTGCGTGCTGATGTGTCCGGATGTGTGCATTGATATATATAAAGAAATAGCTGAGGCAGCAGTCAATGACTAAGCGCAAGTTAATAGGCGGTAATGAGGCAACTGCAGAGGGCGCTATTGCTGCCGGGTGTCGCTACTTTTTCGGCTACCCCATAACCCCGCAGAACAAGATTCCCGAGTATATGTCCGAGCATTTGCCCCTGGTCGGCGGGACCTACGTCCAGGCCGAAAGCGAGGTAGCCGCCATCAATATGCTTTACGGAGCTGCTGCCACCGGTGCCTGGGCGATGACCTCCTCCTCCTCCCCTGGTATCTCGCTAATGCAAGAGGGCCTGTCATATATGATTGGCTCCGAGCTGCCCTGTGTGGTGGTGAATATGGTCCGGGGGGGGCCAGGGTTGGGTAATATTGGGCCGGCTCAGTCTGACTACTGGCTGGCGACCCGGGGCGCCGGCCATGGTGACGGCCGCTGCCTGACCTTTGCGCCATACAGTGTCCAGGAGCTGTATGACTTGACTGGTGAAGCTTTTACGATCGCCCAACGATACCGCAATCCAGTGATGATTCTGGCCGACGCTATCCTGGCCAATATGAAGGAACCGTGCCGCCTGCACGAGCGCCGCGACCACCCTACCCAGCAGCCGCAGTGGGCGGTGGGCGGCGCACGCGACGGGCGCCCGCGCAATATCATCAATTCTCTCTATGTTGATTTGCCTGAGGAAGAACAGGTGAACTTGCGCATTGCCCGCCGATACGCGGAAGCTGCCCAGAATGAAGTACGCTTGGCTGAGTATGGCGCTGATAAGCCCCAGATACTATTGTGTGCTTACGGGATAGCGGCCCGCATCTGCCAGACGGCAGCCCAGCGAGCCACCCAGGCCGGTGTCCCCACTCGCCTGCTACGACCGATAAGCCTTTTCCCTTTCCCCGCCCAAACAATTCGGCGATGGGCGGATTGTGTTGAGAAGATACTGGTGGTGGAGCTGTCACTGGGACAGTTTATTGAGGACGTGCGGCTGGCGGTGGAGGGCCGCTGCCCGGTGGAACTGATGGGACGCACCGGCGGAATGGTGATGACGCCAGAGGAAGTTACCGATAGGATTGTACAGATGGGCCAGAGCGATTGAGGCGTCTAAAAAATGAGTAGAGCAACTGTGCCAGATTCAACTGATGACACCACGGCGGTCTACACCTATCCGGATAGTCTGACCGAGGTGCCGATGCGGTATTGTCCCGGTTGTACTCATGGTATTGCCCATCGGCTGGTAGCCGAGGTTATTGACGAACTGGGTATTCAGGAGCGGACGGTAGTCATTGCTACCGTCGGCTGCTCGGTGTACGCCTACGAATACTTCAACACGGATGCCGTCCAAGCGGCCCACGGGCGGGGGCCAGCGGTAGCCACGGGTATCAAGCGTACCCAGCCCGATACCCTGGTCTTCACCTATCAGGGCGACGGTGACCTGGCTTCCATCGGCTTAGCCGAAGTGATGCATGCCGCCGCCCGGGCCGAGAACTTCACGGTGATTTTCATCAATAACGCTGTCTTTGGCATGACCCAGGGGCAGATGGCTCCTACGACCCTCATGGGTCAGAAGACCACCACCACACCCCGGGGCCGCACCCTCCAGCAGGGTGGACATCCACTGAACATCTGCGAACTGCTGGCAACGATACCCGGAGTAGCTTACTTAGCCCGAGAGACCATGACTGCACCCAAGTACGTGCTACGGGCTAAGCGCAGTATCAAAAAGGCGTTCCAGGCCCAGATGGACGAGCTGGGATTTTCGTTGGTAGAGTTAGTAAGCACTTGCCCAACCTGGTGGCGGATGAAGCCGCTGGAAGCCTTCAAATGGCTGGAAGACGAGATGCTATCTCAGTACCCTCTCCAGGTATTTGTGGATAAGACTGAGCAGAACGATTAGACGCCAGTAAGTGAGGCAATGGTTATGCGTGAAGAAGTCTATATGGCGGGTATGGGTGGGCAGGGGGTGTTGCTGGCTGGTCAGATCTTGGCCCAAGCCGCGATGATGGTGGGCTTGGAAGTTTCTTATTTCCCTCTCTACAGCCCCGAGGTGCGGGGGGGACGGGCGACTTGTACAGTGGTCATCGCTAATGACCAGGTAGGGAGCCCAGTAGTGGGCCATCCGGCGATGATGATTCTGATGGACAAGATAGCCGTGAATAACCATTTGGACAGACTCCGACCAGACGGCCTGGTGGTGGTCAATTCTTCCCTGGCAGGAGAGGAATTTGACCGGGACGACATCACCACCATTACCATTCCCGCCAATGATATTGCTATTGACGTTGGCAGTGAACGGGCAGTAAATATGGTGCTGTTGGGTGGATACGTGGCAATGACCGAATCGGTTAGCCTCGCCGACATTGAGCAGGCACTGCGTGAGGTTATTCCTGAGCGCCATCACTCATTCATGCCAGTTAATATCGCTGCTCTCCATCGGGGGGCACAGGCAGCAATGAAAGCAATCTCACCAACGAGGTGATTGATTATTCTTACCGGACTTGAAGAGATATGTGATCGTAGCCGTCAGCATTTCGACCGCCAGGACGTGGCACGAGAACAAGCCTATAACTTATCGCGGCAGATAGTTCGCTCAGCTTCAACCACAATCAAAACCATCCATCGCGAGCAGATCAGTGAGGCGCACAAGCTATTGGAGCAGACCAGAGAGCTGACTGCTGAAATGCTCACCGCACTGGAGGATACGCCGGGATTGCGCCATGGTGGCTTTGTCGGTGATGCGGAGAAAGAATATGCCGAGGCCGCCATTACCCTGGCAGTGGTAACGAGCCAGAAGTTGCCTACTCCCGAAGAGCTGGGAATCGACTATGCCCCGTGGCTGAACGGTTTAGCTGAGGCCGGCGGGGAGTTTCGTCGCCACATTCTTGACTTGATAAGACGTGATGAATTAGACAGTGCCGAGCAGTTTCTCAGCATTATGGACGAGATTTACCACACCATAATAAGTTTTGATTACCCTAATGCCATTAGCCTGGGACTGCGCGGGCGGGGCGATGCCCTGCGCGGGATGGTTGAGCGCACCCGGGGAGATTTGACCAACGCTCTGCGCCAGGCTCGCCTGGAGCAGCGGTTAGGGGAATTTGACAAACGTCTTAGTCAATGATATAGTATGTTGGCATATGAGTATACCGCAAAGAAGGCCCTGAGGGATAGCAATATCCTGAAGTGTGCTGCCAGTAGCCACAGAATAACACCAAGTGCACATCCGGAGGGTGATTAGATATGCAACGATTCATAATGCTTACAGTGGCACTACTATTAATAATGTACCTATCCGGCTGCGGAGGCAGCACCGGCCTTAATATTACCCGAGATGACGGGCAAGACGATGGAGGCGGATACCAGCCGTCCCCACCCCCAAGTAATGGTGGGGGCACGACTCCGCCAGCTCCGCCAGCTCCCCCCTCGCCCCCCAGTAACGGAGGGCCTCCACCTCCGCCATTTGTTTAGGGCATAAGACTGTTGATGAAATAATCGTGGGAGCATATAGGTAAAAGCCTGCGGCCCGGCGGCAATTCTGGCCATGTCTCTGGATAGCAACTTGGTACCGGACATTACTCTTCGTAGTGCCTAACGCTGGCCGACCATCCCCCCACGTTCTCGCTTCCTATTACCAATGGCCATTCCCTTAGAGTGCCGCTAAGACTTCATCCAGAATCTCAAAGTTGCCGTAGCCGGCTGGCTAATTGCTGTCGGTGGGCACTGTCTGAGCGGCAAGTGGCCCACAGCCCGTCAACTGCTTGTATGAGGTGCTGGGAAGAGACCTCATCTGGTTTGACTACTATCTGCTCGGCCGTCTGGGCAAAGTAATCTACCTTGGGGTCATAGGCGATGCCCAAGGCGGGCACAGCAGTAGCAGCGGCGAAGATTAGGCCATGCAGCCGCATGGATACCAGCAGGTCCAGGGAGGATATTACTCCCAGAAGATCCCGGGGTTCGGGAATTCCCTCCAGGATAGCCACTGCACTGCCCCCAGCACCAGCCACCCGCCACGCCAGACTCATATCCTCACCCGATTGGAAGGGAATCAACAGCACCTGAGCTCCTATC
>JALGTV010000130.1 GCA_029821215.1 Candidatus Zipacnadia bacterium
CTGCAATCGTACCCGCCGGTCAAATCGTACCCGCACATCGGTTCTCTTGGCTTCACCCATTGGGAGCCTCCTCTGACGCAAACTATAATCGCCTCCCTGTCTGATATGGGGAATCCGGGATAAAGCTAACCTGGAGGAATACGGGCTCAACTGCTGGGTTCATGAGTGGTATATGGGCCCCCCTCCTGCACTTGGCTGGACAGGGTTTATCCCTATGTCGAGAATACAGGGATCTACTTCTGCCCCGCCCACCCCGAAGGCGGGAAAACCACAACCGAGCTTGGTTGGCCCCCGGCAGGCTCGGGTGAATTGGTTTCCTCCTACGGATACAGCGAGCAGTTCGACTACATCCCCGGCGGCTACGCCGTCCCCACATTGGGGGCCATTCGGCACGCGGTGGATAAGATCGCTTTCTGCCCCGGGCCGGGGACGAATGACTTTGGGTTCTCCGCGGTGCTTCGGGTCGAGAACATTGCCGCCGTCCTAGACGGGGGCAGTGGTGCCGGGGGGCGGCACAATCGCGGGGGTAATTATAGCTTTTTGGATGGCCACGCGAGGTGGATGAGCTATATAGAGAGCGCCGGCGACCTCTAGACAGGCACTGGAGAAATCATACAGATTAGAGGCTGAGGAAGAAAGAAGGCTTCTGGTCGGTACGCGATCCGCTTGCCCACCAATGAGGTATTGCCGGAGAAGATAGAGGCGCGGCTGACTCGACCTGACTATAACTACGCGCCTACAGTAGTTCGGTACTGTTGCGCTATCAAGCCAGTACTTGGCGACAGGGCGTGGATAGTAAACAGAAAGGGAGGAGGCAGGGGTTGTTCCCTGTCTCCTCCACTGATTGAGTAATGGTGGTCTCCTTAAGCAGCGGAAGCCGCTATGGCGACGGCGCGCAGTATCGCTTCAAAAAAACTAAATATCGTACCCTCTCAATTGTGTGAGGGGTAGCTTTTACAACAATCTATTCTAAAAATCCAAGCCACTGAAAGAGGCGAGTAGTATGCGTTGGTTAATGGTAGTAGCAATGCTAATGAGCGGATGCGCGGCGACGGCGACCCCGGCTGTGCATTTGGGTGTTGCGCCCTTGACTCAGAAGGTATTTCGCGATAGCGAAGTAGGAGCCTTGCCTAACGAAGGCCTGGAACTGTGGGGAGCAGGAAATGAGAAAGTCAGTGTGCAACTGGTAATAACTGCTGGGGAGGAGGCACTTAAAGGGGTTACTGTCTCGCTGTCGGGAGACCTTGTGGGTCCTGGTGAGGCGCGAATTGCTGCTGACCGGGTCGAGCTAATGGAAGTTGCCTATGTCACCGCTCCTGGCCTGGACGAGTATTACCCGGACCCTCTACCACCGTTGCAAGGTAGTTTGGAGGTGCCGGTGGGCGAGAATCAGCCCATCTGGGTAAAAGTGTCTATCCCCCAGTACTGTACCCCAAGGCTTTATGAAGGGGCCTTGATAGTAGGGGCTGTAGGCGTAGAGTCGGTACAGGTTCCCCTACGTGTGCATGTATGGCCGTTTACTCTTCCAGTCAGACCTCATTTACGTACCGCTTTTGGTCTCTTCGGCGAAGGCATACTGAAAGCCCATAACGTACAAGACAGCAGCGTGGAAGCCAAGGCGATCGCACAACGTTACCAGAAGATACTGCTTGATCATTGTATTACGCCACGTGACCTTCCAGTGACGGCGTCCAGTGCTGAGGGACTGATGTATATGCGTGACCCTCGTGGGACCTCGTTTGTCACTAGCCCGGATGACATCGCGTTTCTGAGCGCTCATGGGCTGCTACACAATGCCCTGTTCTACCCAGTGGATGAGCCGAGTACCCAGGAACAGCGTGATAGGCTTATTGAAGCAGGCCGTCGTATCCATGGGCTTAATCCGGCTGCCAAGATTATCACTTCGGGTCCAGCCCCGGTAGTGGAAGGAGCAATCGGTACTGTCGATATATGGTGCTCCATGACCTCTTCTTATGTCCGGCCTGACTTCCACCCGCTATTTAAAGAGAGGCAAGCGTTAGGCGAGGAGGTGTGGACGTATGTCTGTTGCGGCCCTGGGCCTCCGTATTGTAACTTCTTCGTGGATATGGAGGGTATTTGCCATCGCTTGCTGTTCTGGCAAATTCGCCAGGAGCGCCTCCAGGGTCTGCTTTACTGGACTATCACCTTTTGGAGGGACATCGAGTACAATCCGTGGCATGACATTGCCACAGTGAAGTGGATCAGTTCTGACATCTATGGCGACGGCTCGCTGCTATATCCGGGCAGTAAGGTAGGAATAGACGGGCCAGTCAGTTCCCAGCGGCTGGAGTGCATCCTGGCGGGGATGCAAGATATTGAGTATTTCACGCTGCTACAGCAAGTGGCCGGTGAGGAAGCAATACAGAGCATGATTGCGGAGCTGGTGACTGACTTCACCCACTATTCTAAGGATGATGCTAAGCTGGAGCAGCTTCGGCGTTGGCTGGGCGAGACTCTGGCTGCGCACTGATGGCCTGGAGGACTACGAATACTTCTGGGTGCTGCGCGACCTGGTAGATAAACTGGAGCGCAGTCCTCTGGGGGATACCCAGGAGGGCACTGTGGCCCTGGAGGCGGCCCGCCGCTGTCTTGATGTCCTGCCGTCAACGGTAGCAACGCTGACTTCCTTTACCCTGGACCCAACTGAGGTAGAGCGAGTGCGCTCAGCAGTAGTCGACGCCATTGAGGCCCTACTAGCCCTGGGCCTGGAGCAAGGATAAGCAGACGTCGATGTAGTGGGCGACATAATTAGAACTAAGCAGCGGTGAATACCGCAAGCATAACTCTCACGGTAATCGCCTACCCCATTCCGGAGACGAAGCTGTAATGTGATCAGATTAACAGCTTCAAATTAGTTCAGATATCGCTTCCTTGTCTACTGACGACCACTGATTAACGGTGATCCGGCCCCCCGCGGGGTTCACGGAGCTTTTAACCGATATTTCTCATATGCTTTCTTGCTATATTTATGTTTGCTGCATTGGTTCCTCCCTAAAAGGATTACGGCAATTTGCAGCGAATTATTGTCCAGAAACACAACCCTACTTTATTTCCCGAAGGGAACGATCTACATTGGCTATTAAGGATCTATTTAATCTGACTGGAAAGGCCGCCTTGGTTACTGGCGGTGCGCGGGGCATCGCTCGTGCTTGTGCCGAGGGATTGGCGCAGTTCGGTGCTGCTGTCGCGATAGCCGACCTTCACGAAGAAAACCTCAACAATACTGTCGCTGAAATGAGGAGGCCTACGAGGTACAAGTGGGGGGCATGGTCTGTGACGTGACAAAAGCGGTAGAGGTAACTGATATGGTCGAGCGAGTGGTGTGCGTCTTGGGTAAGATTGATATTCTGGTAAATAGCGTGGGAATTGTGATCTGGAAACCAGCAGAGGAAATGAAGAAAGAAGAATGGCGCAAGGTGATAGATACTAATCTCACTGGGGCTTTTCTATGTTGTCGGGAAGTGGCCAAGCGGATGATCCCGGCTGGCGGTGGCACAATCGTCAATATCGCCTCAATGTCGGCGCATATTGTCAATTGCCCGCAGGATCAGATCTCCTACAACACTTCCAAGGCAGGTATGATCCACATGACGCGCAGCATGGCCGCTGAGTGGGCGGAAGACAACATTCGGGTCAACACTGTCAGCCCCGGCTACACGCTCACCGAGATGACTTAGACTGTGCCTGAGTACCACGAGGGCTGGCGTGGACATATCCCAATGAAGAGACTGTGCGAGCCAGAGGAGCTGGTCGGCGGAGTAATCTATCTGGTTTCCGATGCTGCCAGCTATGCCACCGGCCACGATTTGGTCATTGACGGTGGCTACATGCTGTGGTGACTGACATTTGAGCAGACCATTAACAAATTGCCCTTCGGCTTGGCTCAGGGCGGTGAGCTTGCCGAACCGCGGTAAGCAGAACTATAGCTGGCCAACACAGACTCTATCCGGTGTAATGGCTCCATCCGACCAGCCTCGCTGATAGCCCAAGCCGAAATAAAATAGAGCTTCTGGAGAAAGGCTTGATTGAAGAGCAGGAGCTCCGGGTATCCGAAGGATCGGTGACCCTATTGGAGCTCACCGAAGCAGGCAAAGCCCTGTTGAACGAACAGGCATAGAGGTTGGCGGTTTCCCGGGTAATGCTAGTCTCGAACATGAGTACTGGAAGCATAGGATAGCACAGCAGTATCGAATTCGTGGGTATGAGGTGCAAGAAGAGGTCCCGATAGGCGGGGGAAATCTGTAGACCTCGTGGCTACTAAAGGCAGCGATCGCGTAGCAATTGAGATTCAGATCGGCAAGTCGGATGTCAAGGGAAACATGCGAAAGTGCAAAGAAGCCGGATTTGAGAAGGTGCTTACTGTGAACACACGCGATTCATCGCCGAACAATCGTTTCAAGTAACCTGACAGTGTAACTGAAGCCCCACGGTAGCCCTTGCACATACTATCTGCTTCTTACCCTGTGTAAGTCTGCCTAGAAACCTGGCCGAGAAGTGTGAGGTGATCGGAGGGTTGGGGTCAGAGAGTAGCGAATCGATATACACTGTGATCAGCTTTCGGGAGACGTTGGGATGTTAGGTTGCCGGCCCAATCAGCAGGATCTGTTTTCAGCAGATACCCAGTATCTGCATTTCGTGGGCACCGACAGCTTCCACGGCTTCTTAGCTCGGCATGGCAGACAGCTTTTCTGTGACGAGGATTTCCAG
>JALGTV010000131.1 GCA_029821215.1 Candidatus Zipacnadia bacterium
CTGGTGGCACAACGGGCCCGACGTAAGCTCGCTCGCCGGCCGCCCTGTAAGGATGCGGATCAAGATGCGCTCGGCTAAACTGTACGCATTCCAGTTCGTCAAGTAATTCGCTGACTGGTGCATCCCATCGGCTGCCTTGTTGCATTTTTGCTTTAAGACTGGAGCCGGGGTGTTGGGCCGGTGCCCAAGTGGTCTGGCTTGCGGCACTTTAACCCAGCAAGGCCGTCAGCGGGTACTTGAAAAATATACCTGGTCCCACACTGCCGCCCAGTTCCACCAGGTTCTTCGCCAAGTGGCGGCTGGGCAAGGCATATCGCGACTTAAGACCCCGAACCACAATCGCTTGGCAATCCGTGCGGTGAGACCAACTCTGACAGTCGCTACCAGATAGGGTTGGGCAGGGGCTTAGGTGTCTGCGGTAGCACGAAAATTGACTTTGACAGCTGCCCGGCCTGCTTTCCTTCGCCAACTTGGAGGATGCGGATTGTATACTCGCCAGCGGCAGGAAAAGTGACCATAAGCCGCGGAATAGCCCCGGTCCAGGTTGGTCGGTCCTCGTGCATCACCATATTGCCCTCGGCATCCACGGTCTCCACGCGCAGGTAGCCGCTGCCCCACCAGCCATGCTTCTGGAAATAGACAGGATAACCGTGGCCGGCTCCAGCCCCAGAGCCCGCCAATCACCGAGGGTGACGCCCCCGCTCAGTTTCCCGCCGATAGACCGCACCCAGTTGTGCACCGGTATACTATCTTCTCGTCCAAGTTCGGCTCAGCTTGCCGAATGGCGAGACCTCTGTCTGCTCACGTAGAGTCGTTGTTGCGGACTAATAGTGCCTCAATCAGCGGGGCATCAAGCTCGCGATCAGCAGCAATCAGGTAAACTGGCTTCCATACTCCGCCCATAGCCATCTGGTTGTGGACGCGAACCGCTAGCGAATTCTCATCGCCTGGCTTTAAGCAATCACGGGCGTCGAAAACAAAAGGCTTATCCCAGATTATATGGATGCTTTTCCCTGTTGACTGGGTGGTATATTCGAAGACCTGCTCCCCGTTGATGTAGATCCAGGCCTGCTCGTCGACTGCTCCAAAACGCAGATACAGGTGCTTGCGGTCCAGCTCCACTGGCGGCGTGAAGCTTTGCCGGTACCAGCCGTAACCGGTGTAGCCCGGGAAGCCCTGGCTTTCCCAGCCTGTGCCCACGTCGCTGTGTACCTTGGCCCACTTTGCGTCATCAAATGAGGAGGAGTACCATTTTTTATTCACCCCCACGTCCTTAGGGTCGGGCGCGAACTTCCAGACATTAGGCAGCGGCCAGATGCTGATTTCCTCAGGATCTATCTTAACCAGCTCATCATAGGCCACCAGTCATCCCGCCACCTTTTGAGCTTAATATCCAGATCCGGTTTGCCTTCGCTCAGGTGGGTGATGTTTTCGCGGCGAGCGATGGTAGCAAAGCGGTCGATCAACGCGGGATAATCCTCACCCAGTTTCGTCACAAACTCCGGCCCGCGCATCAGCTTTACATACATAATCGACAGCCGCGCCAGCTCTACCCTGTGCAGAATCTCCTCGTTCTCAGCCAATTTCTCGGCGCGATCGAAGAGCACCGTGGCCTCATCCACGAATTCCCGCGACCTAAGAGTCATTTCTATACTTTTCCGATGCTCTTCGCTATCGGAAGGCGCCCCAGACGTAGTTTGCCATAGCAATTCATTGTATGCAGCAATCGCTGGCGCAGCCTTGCCATAGTAGCCCCAGATAAAATCCTGCATAAGCTGGCGAACATCAAGCGAGGGGTTCCACATCAGGTTGGCAAGTACCCAACACCTCATCGGCGCTCTTTCGCTGCCAGGGCTTTGGTAGTCCCCCTCTTCCATAATCCCTTCTACATTGTGCGCAGTGAAGTAGCGGATATTGTCGGCGATAGCCCCCATATTAGGCCACGGCGCCAGGTAATGGCAGAAGTTAGCACAATAATCCCAGATGTGGATGCGAGCGTGGATTTGCGCCCAACCCTCCAGCGTAGTGCTGAACTCCTCGCTCTTCGCGGCAGGCGTGAATGGGTGAGGCCACATTGCCCGATCGGTGGCCAGTTGAATAATGACATTCCGACAGGGACAAACTATCCGGGGAGGCTTAACTGTATACATATATGCCATAGTATTGACCGTAACATCCGGGTATTCCCGCTCCACCGCTGCCGCCACCTGATTGACGAAATGAATCAGGCTCCCCGCGTGGCTGCCCTCCGCTTCATCCAGCGCGCGGCACTTATCGCACTGGCAATACTCCGGGTTGTCATTCTGTGAAACACCGACAGATGTGCAGTCCGGGCACTCCTTCAAAGCTTGGAGCACGGTATTGGTAGCGATCTTTACAACCTCGGGATTAGTCAGACAGAGCTGACTGGGCGTCCGCTTGCCCTTCACGAGCGCGTAGTACTCCGGATGCGTCTTGAAATACTTTTCCGGCGGCACCAACCATTTGGCGCTATGAATACACAGGACACACCTTCCACTGCCGCCCAACTCTTGCGAGACACGGCCAGCACTGGTCCGATGGCGCAGTGGCTCAGCCAGCGAACGCATCAAAATAGTACGGATTACGGCCCTGCAGCGGCGGGACATAGCTGCGCGGCACTACGCGAACACGCACCGTTGGCCGTCGCGGAATCCGATTCACCGTGAATGGAGGATAAGCCGATGGCGTATACCACCGGCAGCCCAGGTCCTCCTGAAGCAGCGCGAAGACCGCATATAGCGGTCCGCGCCTTTTGCCGCCAGGGAGAAACAGCTTCTTGCCTTGTACCGCAATCACGTAACCTTCGTCGCCCAGGTCCTGCTTGGCCACCGCTAAGTTAGCTGCTGCCAGTCGCTTGGTCCGACCGACGCTGATCTCGGTTGCAATCGCCGGTTCGGCGTCACTGACTACCGGAAACTCTGCTCCAGCCATCTCACCGAGCCACAGGGCCAGCTCCTCGGCGGCCTTCTGCTCCTGTGTAGTGGGCTTCTCCGGGATGACAATAACATAGTCAGTTTTGCCGCCTACCGCCAGGGCTATCTCAGGCGCTGGCGTGCCTTCCGGCTTGAGTGAATTCTGCCACTGTCCCCATCTGGCGGCAGCCTGTCCAGCGTTCGCTAAGGTGAAACCAATCAGTAGAGCACTTACCCAACAGATTGTTATTACAATTTTCATTTCCTTCTCCTTCTTCTCCAGTATAGTTTCAATCCTTATACACGGTGGTAAGACCGATGTATTGATGCTGACAACAAAATCCCCCTTCCCTAGGGAGGACATAAAGGCTCTCCTCTATGCCTCCCTAAGCACAGTTCGTATACTACCCTACCCTTCTGTTCAAGGTCTGCTCGGCTCAGAAGGCCGCCGTATAGGTGGCGTCATAAACCTCCTGCGAATCGCCTGGAATGAGACCGAGGTCTCTGGAAAAGAGACACGTTTGCGAAATCCACTCAGCGTGACCATCACAGTAGGCGCAACTGAAGCCGTAATTATGAGGTCCCCAGTAGTCTGTAACGGGGACTCCATTGTAAAGCATCAACTGATATGAGCGGTCGTACCCTCCGGTTATTGGCCACCAGCTATAAAGCGCCTCGCCCTCCGCATAATAGACAGGCCAGCTGCAGGAATGAGCACTGTTTCCATTGTGTACTCTCTCGTCGTTTATCATAATGATCCCGGCTGGGTTAGGGATACTATCCATATTCACGCCCCTTAGGACGCTTCCGTGGGTAAAGATAACCCCGTTGGCCATATAACCACACCAAGGGATTGACTTGGATAACGCGTCCCAGGGGACCAACTCAGCAGCAGACTCGGCCCTAAACTTGAGAGATGGGCACGTGAATACGCCACCCTCCCTGATATACGGTCACAGTGAGCTGGCCCAGGCGTTGACGGTATAGGTACACCAATATGCGCCGGGGCCGGCGCACCTTTGACCCGGGGACGCATATTGGTGCCAGTCGCTGGCGTACATCAGTAGACCCAGGGTCAGTTGCTTGATATTACTCAGACAGCTGGTCTGCTGGGCCTTGGCCTTCGCCCGGGCGAAGACCGGGAACAGAATTGCCGCCAGGATCGCGATTATCGCGATCACCACCAGCAACTCAATCAATGTGAAACCTTTACGACCTGTTTTTGTTGCCCTAAACATTCTGATCACTCCTTCTTTAGATTAGCGGGCTATAAAGCCCACCTTACGCTACCGACCAACAAAAAATCCCCACCCTCACTAAGGAGGACGCGGATTAAATGCTGTCCACGGACTGTCGCGACTGTGAAATATGACTATACCATAAGCATCACCAATATGCACACGCGAAGAGAGAGAGTCATATAATTCTCATCCCACCATTTTAAGATTGTTAGCTGGACCGCGGCGAGACCCATTAACTCCATAATAATTATAACACGATCCTAAAAAATTATTGTCAACAGCTTTTTTAGCTTTTTCGCGACCAACCTGCCTCAAGCCTCATCGCCACCGCTAATGCCAGGCCAGGGCTGGCTCGGGCACAGCTGAGCAGTCGCCTACGCGCCACAGCTTCGGCGACGGCGCGTGGATTAAAGGAGGGGAAGTACGCTCTGTACTAGACGCGGCTGTCATATCATCGTTTCGGGGCAAATCAGGTGCGGCTGTTGGTGTTTGTGTTGGCCTACGCCCCGGGCAACTTCCTGCGCCGCTTAGCTGTGCCAGC
>JALGTV010000132.1 GCA_029821215.1 Candidatus Zipacnadia bacterium
AGGATTTTCCCGCTCCCGAAACTTTGAGCCTGCCGGAAGGTGATTTCCAGCATGCCGCTGAGGAGGTGTGCGTTCAAGGAGAAGATAATACCTGGCAGCCTTATGATTATGAGGCAGTGGCCAAACTGCTGGCCGTCGCCAACCGTACTGGTCAGCCTATAGTTATCCGCGGGGCGGGGACGAAGTTGGGGCAACTTGAGCAGGAAACTCAGGTAGTTTCGACGCTAAGCCTGGACAATATTATCGAGTTGAACACGGAGAATCTTACCGTGACCGTGCAGGCCGGGGTGGGCCTAGCCGCGCTCAACCAGGCGTTGGCCCAGGAAGGGCAGATGCTGCCCCTGCGGCCTCCTCACTATGACCGAGCTACTGTGGGCGGGGTCATTGCCACCGCTGACAGTGGTCCCCATCGCCTGCTATACCGCACCCCTCGAGATTTGCTGACTGGGCTGCGAGCGGTACTGACAGACGGCCGCCAGGTAAAGTTTGGAGGCGCTTCGGTCAAGAATGTTTCTGGGTACGCCATAGAGAGACTTTTTGTAGGCTCTCAGGGTACCCTCGGCGTAATTGTTGAAGTCACCATGCGAACTTTGCCGCTGCCCGAACGCCGCGAGACTTTCATGCTGACGGCTACTTCCCCGGACGCGTTTGCATCGCTGCTGAGGGAACTGCGGACCTCTATTATTCGCCCCGCGGCGGTAGAATTGCTCAATCCAGCAGCGGTTTCCCAAGTCAATGGGCCGACTAACTCGGATGACTGGGCAGTGCTTATTGGGTTGGAGGGACTGGCGGTAGAGGTCGCTGAGCAGCTTCAATTACTTACCGCCGCCACTGATCATCACAGTATCGCTGGGCAGCACCTGAAAGCCGAACAGTATGACCAGTTGTGGCAGCCAGTGACCGAGCTGGGCAGCCGCGGCCCCGAACGCCGGTGTGTGCATCTGGCCTGCCATCCCTCCGAGGTTTGTCGCTTGGCCGAGGGTGTCAGCTTGATTATGCAACGGTTTGGGCAGCCAGCACCTGTTATCGCCGCGGCTAATTTAGGCATAGTGCGCATCTCGCTGCCGCAGGACAAAGATTTGCTGCCGGTTTTGGCCACAGAAATACCGCGGGCGGCTCGCGACTGCAGCGCCAAGTTCACGGGGGTACCGGCTGACTTCGCTGCCATAGCCGATATTCAGCCCAACCCGGCAACCGAGCAGTTGCTCAGGCAGCTCAAGGCCAGTTTCGATCCCCACGGTATTCTTCCATCTCTTGGCTGGGTTGATGGGTAATCACCCCAGATACTAACATAGAATAATGGATATCAAAGCTATTCAGGACGAACTGATCAAGTGCAACCGGTGCGGGTATTGCCTGCGGGTCTGCCCTACCTACCAAATCGCTTTGACTGAGGGGACATCAGCCCGCGGCCGTAACAGCCTGTTGGAGGACCTGATTGACGGAGACCTACCTGATGATGAAGGGTTAGACATCCCGTTCTTTGATTGTCTGCTGTGTGGTGCCTGTACGGTAGAGTGTTTCACCAGTGTCAAGACAGACGAGCTGATGGTTCAAGCGCGTGAGCAGTACTACCAGAATCACCTATCAATAGGCAAGCGCAGTGGACTATCTACCCTGGCGCGGCGGATAGGCGTTCTCAAGTGGATAGACGCCAGTCTGGATGGAGCCGAGGGATTGGTAGCCAGGATGCCGCGCTCATTTCTGTGGGATCGGCTGACAAAGATTGGTTTTAAGCAGCAACAGCGGGCCGGACAGAAAGTGTGGTTACTGCCACCATCAGAAGAAGCACCGGCGCCGGGCCCGCGAATAGTCTATTTCGTTGGCTGTGGTACTAACTTCCTACTGCCGGACACCGGAGAGGCAGCAATCAAGCTGTTAAGTTTAGCTGGCTGCGAGGTGATAGTGGTAGAGCATAACTGCTGCGGCCTGCCCCCTTATTCTTATGGGGATTTAGTAGCGGCGCGGGATTTGGCCCGCCAGAACTTGACAATCTTCGGTAATCTGGAGGCTGACTTCCTTGTCACTGAGTGCGCCAGTTGCAGTAGCTTTCTCAAGAAGTATCCCGAGTTGCTGGGAACTGATCCCGAATGGGCACCGGCCGCCCAAGAGTTTGCCGCCACTGTGCGGGATTTTACTGAAATATTTCCCGAGTTGGCTCTCCCCTATCCGGGCCATCTCAGCGATCGCACCGTTACTTACCATGATCCATGTCACCTGGTGCGGGGCCAACAGATTACCGAGCAGCCGCGTCGCTTATTGACCGACTTCGCTGGCCTCCAACTGCGAGAGATGGTAGAAGCTGACTGGTGCTGCGGCGCCGCCGGTTCGTATAATATCTCCCACCCGGAGATGTCGCTGCAAATTCTGGAGCGGAAAATCCGCCGCGCCCAGGCTACAGACGCTGAAGTGTTGGCTACGGCCTGCCCGGCCTGCATAATCCAGTTGGCCTATGGCATGCGCCAGGCCAACGATTCCCGGCCAGTACGTCATATTGCCGAGTTAATTGCCGAAGGTCAAGGCATTCAAGTCGGCGAACCTTGATGTCTAAAGCCTCGTGATGATTTTGTGACCGAACTGGGAAGGTATAATTTCTTAGAAAGAGAAATACAATACTAATAAGCCTTGTGATTACAAATCAAACGGAAGGAGTTGGAGCCAAGTGAAAGTGCAACACGTGCTGATGGTAGTAGCCATTATGGCGTTGGTGATGGCAGCTCTGGTTATGGGGTGTGGTAAGAAGGAGGCGCCTGGTGAGGGCGGGCCGCCCCCCGGCGTTTCTGCAGAAGGGCCACCCGGTATGCCCGGTGCTGGTGGGCCGCCTGGTATGCCCGGTGCTGGTGGGCCACCTGGTATGCCCGGTGCTGGTGGACCGCCTGGTATGTCCGGCGGAGGAGCACCTGGCACTATGGGTGGTGGCGGCCAAGCTCCGGCGGGTCCAAGTGCGGCCACGCTGGTTGAAGAAGGTATGGAAGCTAAGAAGGCCGGCGACTACGATAAGGCGGAAAACAAATTCCGCGACGCCTTAGCTGCTGACCTGACCAGCGAGGATGCTCACTGGGGTCTGGCCTGGGTATTGGCCGAAACCGGCCAGAAAGATGAGGCTATTAGTGAGTTTGAGGAAGTCATTAGCCTCACCATTGACGCGGAGCGCCGTTCCGAGTCAGAACGGGCTATCAAGCGCCTCCAGAAGTGAGGCCATAATGCACCACCGCCAATACAGACAGCCGGGGTAGGTCTGCGCCCGTAGGCCTACCCCCGCAGGTAGGTGGCAGTGAGCCGAACCCTCGTAGCGGCCCTTCAGGAGACGGAACAGTTATCCGAATTGTTCTATAATCTCGCTGAAGCTGTCAAAAACAATGTGAGGTAGGCGATGCTGCCGGCAGAACTCGGTTAGGTGCCTTTTGGCCAAAACAATATCCGCATACCGAGCCGGACACTGGTCCGAGTGAGCGTCGCCAATATAGATGGTGCGTCGGAAATGGCGGCGGAGGGTAAACAAATGGGTCGTCTTGCAATTGCCGCACCGGGCACATAGGTTGCTGCGGTGGGGAAAGCTGATCTTGACGCCTTCAGCAGTGAATTCGGCATGGTTGGTAAACCGCGGCAGGCAATTGCCCTGCCCCTCCAGTACCTGCTGACCGGCACAGGGCTCCATCCCCATCTGCCTTAATAGCCGGTCTACATATAAATCAAGACCGTCACTGACCACCACCAGGCCGGCTCCTCGCTGTTGACACAGCTCCACAAATGACGGAAAGTCGGGGTCCAATGGCACCGTGTCAATCAGAGACAGCAACTCGGAAGCCGGTAGTTGTACCAAATTCCACTGCTCACTCAGACATTCCATTGAGCTTATCTCACCCCTTCGCCACCGCATCTCTATATCCCAGGCCTCCTGCAAGTCCAGTGCCTCAATCACAAACAGACCTACGTCCTTTTGGGTAATGGTGCCGTCAAAATCGCAGATGACCAGGTCGGAATTATCCAGAGATAGATTGCCAGACCCTGACACATCTGTTTGGCTAAGGTTAACTGGCATATAATTATCCTCGGGATTTTCCGCCGGAAATATTGATGGTAGTCCCAGTGATGTAGCTGGCCATATCCGAGGCCAGGAACAGCACCAGGTCAGCTATCTCGTCTAAGCGGGCCGCCCTGCCCAGAGGCACCGATACTTGTTCATACTTGCGTTTCAGTTCTGCGACGGTAATCCCTCGGGTATAGGCTAATGCCTGCTCGTATTGGGGAGTGCGCAGTGCGGTAGGCTCTACAATAGCGGGGGCCAGGCCCACCACCCGAATATTAAACTTGCCCAATTCCTTAGCCCATGACCGGGTCAGAGCATAGATGGCCCCTTTCGTGCCCGAATAGGCACTTTGCCCTTCGGAGCCTTCCACGCCGGTTTCCGAAGCCATATTAATGATTGTGCCGCCTGCGCCGCGGGCTATCATCTCGCGGGCTACCGCCTGCGCACACAGGAAGACTCCTTTCTGGTTCACTGCATACATCTTGTCAAATAGCTCAGCAGTTAGCTCCTCCTTGCCGGCGGGGTCAACTAACAGTCGCGGTATGTCGATACCGGCGTTGTTGACCAGAATGTCAATCTTACCGTGTGTGTCCCCGGCTGTGGCCACCATCGCCTTGACGCTCTGAGGATTGGTAACATCAGTTTCCACGAAACTATGGGGACAGGTGGAACTGATATCTTTCAGCTCCTGGAGCGTCTGGTTGCCGGTATCCGCATTGATGTCGGCAATGGTAACCCCGACACCCTCCTCGGCCAATGCCACGCAAATGGCTTTGCCAATACCGGTGGCACCACCGGTCACTATGGCGCTTTTCCCGGCTAACTGAAGTCGTGACATCATTTATCTCCTCTCTCAGTTCATTGAGGTAATAAAGACTGTTGCAGAACCTATGGGAGGGGCATTCTTGCCCCGACCACAGTATTCTCGCGTAGGCGAGGTTCTCTGCTGCGACAAGCTCAGGATGGTGAACAGAGCCGAACCATAACCTCGCCGGAATAAACGCAGGTTAAGAACCTGCGCTACGCGAGAAGGAAAATTCACACAATTTATTCTCGCAAACGGTCCTTAATTACCTTTTGCAACAGTTTCTGATAGGGTATTCTATGAGAAGCGTCACTACCAAACCAGTATGAATGAGCCGCAGCCCAGATATGATACTTCTACGGCCCGCGCTCTCATTCCTTGGTGTTACTGGCTGTCAGCTACGATAACTGCTGCCTCCTGCTCGGCCACCACGGTATCGTTGCTGTCTCGTACCACTACTTTGATAATGTGCTCGCCGGGCTGGTAGTAACCGGCATTCCACCTATAGCCATAGGGTCGGATATTAGTTATGGCCCGAAACCGCTTATCAATATAGAACTCTACAGTGTCCGCATCCAGATGCTGCCCGATGGCGGCCTGGACAACAACCTGTCCACTAACGGCTCGTGATGAGGCGCCTTTGATCAGGATGATGACTTCCTTGGCTGTCGGGACACTTTTGCCAGTTAGTGCCAGGGGGGCCGAGGTGGGAGGGGGAAGGGTGGCGGCTTCCTGGACCACTTCAGGCGGCAACTGGGCCAGGAAGTAATCAGAGCTTACAACCTGCCGGTAGGCGGCCAGAACCTCAGGGTCGCTGGTAATCGCATAGTCGTTGTGAGCTAATTTGTCACTGGCCGCATCCACAGAGAACCAATTTATCAACACCACATTGGGGAACTGTTCCTGGATGGCCTGATACATATTGCTCATCTGCTGGCGGGCAAATTCGGTTGCCGGTTGGGAGGACGCCGCGCAATAGTGAGTGGCCGCATACTCGCAGATCGCAATGGGTTTACGGTCACCAAAAAGTTTATAGATAAACCGCAGATTATCCAATTCATTGTTGAGTGCCGGCTGGGATAGGTCACCATCATGGTAGATTACCGCATAAATGTTGACCCCCACCCAATCCACATAGCTGTCCCCTGGATAATATAACGCAATGGTGCGGCGCGGTGTGGCAAAAGGGCACCACACCATAACCACGTTGGGGGCAGTCTGGCGCATCACCCGACAGACAATCCGCCACTTATCTTTGTACAGTTTGGGATTGCCTGAGTAAGGCATCCAGTCCCCATTCATCTCCGAAGCGTAGCGGAGAAGAATAGGGCCGCCAACCCGGCGAGCCGCCTGCGCCCACCCCCGCAGATACTCATCATCGCGTACCTCGTCTAACCCATTGTTAGGCTCCCAGGCAATCTGAGGAAG
>JALGTV010000133.1 GCA_029821215.1 Candidatus Zipacnadia bacterium
TGCTGCGCCTATTTCTTATTTGTTTATTGTCATCTCTAGTCGGGGAACGAATAGCTCTCACTGGCCGCGGACTGTAGAAAATGGATGTCAAAAAGACTCCAATTAACTCAAAAAATTACCGATAAGACGCACCTGAATACGCGCAGCAGACGGGGAATGCCTACCATCCTGGGTTGCTGGCCGAGGCCCTCTGGACCATCTGGAGCGCCACCATTTGGTGGCCCTGTATCTGGGGGATGACCAGCTCCACCCGGCCATCCTTCTCCTGGAACTGTAGAACCTCGCCCTGGGGCACTAACCTTACAGCTCCACCCGGCCATCCTTCTCCTGGAACTGTAGAACCTCGCCCTGGGGCACTAACCTTACTTCAGTTACCCTCGCTGGTGACCGGACCGACACCGGGACATCGTAGAGGGGAATGATATCCTCGATGATGTCAAAGTCCCACCCGCGACGCTCGGGAACGTAATGCAGAGCGTGCACTACGAGCCTTGCCTGATGGGGCTGCTCGTTGATAGTAAACAGTGCGGTGCTGGGTCCCCCGGCCCGCAGCAGCGGGTCGGGTAGCGCTTCTTGCACCACAGTGACGCGTTTTGATCATATTGACCAAATAGCGGGTGCATAAAGTAGATGCAATTGCCGTTGCGCACCGCACCGGGATACTCCGCAGGCCCTTCGGCAGGTGTATGCCGATGCGAGCAGAAGTGACGCCAGGTGCGGTTGAAGTAGGGCTTTATCATCGGCGAGAGCACCTCGCTGTCGGCAGTCGGCTCCACTTCCAGCCCCCGCAGATACATCACATACCCGGTATCCCGTAGCCCCTCATTTAACTGCCCGGGCACAATGAAGTCCGGCGAGAAGGGGGCTTCCCCCTTGTAGGCGACTCCTAATTCCTCCAAGTTGAACCGGTCACCCTCCGGACTCAGGCCCGATTGGTAAGAAGCAAACTGAGAGTCAATAATATCAAACTGCTGGCGCAATTCCTGGAGCATACGGGTGGTGCCGGTCGTGGCAGGGGGTATTGACTGGTTCCCGCCTCCCGCAGCGAACTCCTCAGGGGTTAGCAGTCCGATGTCAATTAGCGGCCGGGCGCCTGCACACCACGGCTCCGCTGCTTCAACCTTTGCATATACCTTCCCGACCAGCTCATAGGTATCCTCATCAATCTGTCCCGTCGGATGGAGCTGGTCGCCGATGGAGCACTTGGCTCCTAACGCCAGCATATTCAGGCACTCAAACTCCAAGGCGGCCGGGTTCTTAAAGGAGTGGAAGTCGCCCCAGGTGGTATGAAACTTCCCGGTCATACCCAATGTATCCACGCCCAGACCGCGGGCATAACGCTGAGCGGTGGGAAAGTGCAGATACCCCCAGCCGCCGCTGGGCAGCGACTCCAACTCCAGATGAGTAAAAGTATGGATGATCTGGCGGTGCTTGGGGCCTACGTGCCCTGAATTGTAAAACACCGTGGCATCTGGATGCCGCGAGTGCACTACCTCGGTCATTCGCTCCTGGAAATCAAGCAATACTTTCTCGGCGTACTGTGTCCGATCATCGGAGTTTGCCGGGTCCAGGCTCTCGGCCAGCATTCCATCAATGCAGTGCTGGCAGCAGCAAGGCGTTATGCTGACGATGTCAAAGAATATCCCGTCCACGGGCAGGCTCTCACCAAGCTCAACTGTGTACTCCTCCAGGAAATCCACATAGGGGGTGTTAAGGCACAGCCGCCGGTAGAAGCCGGCTTCCAACGGACCCGTGCTCGGCAAGCAGCCCTCTTCATTGATAATGAGCCACTCCGGATGCTGCTTGGCGGTGAAGAAGTCCCACTGAACTGTAATATAGATAGGCACGCGAATGTCGTGAGCGTGGCAGGCCTCAATCTGTTCTCTGAGCAAATTGCAAGTAAGATGGGGGTGGCGCCGCTCGGGGAATTTATCAGTATCGTGGTAAATCCACCCGTGATGGCCCCGCCCGAAGCAGGTTATTGAATTCACGTGGGCAGCTTGGAGTGTTTCTACAAACTCATCGGGGTCAAACTCACTCCCAATTCCCGGGATATGCTCGCTGGTGTGGAAGTCCAGATGTATTTGCCGAAAACGTAGGTCTGTCATGGTGATCTCCTCTCAGTTCAATATCGTAAGGTCACGGTGCCAAAATCCGGTGATAGCCGATCCTCCGGGGCAGCCACCGGCAAATAGAGTTTGCCACCGTTCTCGCGCAGTCATAGATGCAAACCTAAGGGGAGTATTGTCTGTACTGTAGTTCCCGGTTGTTGTCTGGGCAAATCCTCGCCCCTAACTTCATCTTCATTTCGCGGCCCGCCACTGTCCTCCTGCCTACCAGGTGGGCAGTTATTCACGGGAGGCGTTCCCCGTAAGGAGGAATACTTATCCGCCGCAACTAATTATATCCAAGTTCGGCTACTATCGTCTGAATTAAAAACTAACGAGCAGGGAGGAAACTATATGGCCCGCATTGTTATCAACGCTGACCGCCAACTGGGAGACATTCACCCCCATGTGTATGGGCAATTCATTGAACATCTGGAGCGGTGTATATATGGGGGAATTTATGAGCCGGGCTCGCCGCTGTCTGACGAGCAGGGCTTCCGCCAGGATGTCCTGGCGGCGGTCCGGGACCTGCAGGTGCCGCTAATCCGTTGGCCGGGCGGTAATTTTGTCTCCGGTTATCATTGGCTGGATGGGGTGGGAGAACAGCGGCGCATCCGACCCGAGCTGGCTTGGCAAACCACCGAGCCTAATAGCTTTGGCACCGATGAGTTTATCCAGTACTGCCGGGCGGCAGGCTGTGAGCCTTACATCTGCCTGAACATGGGCAATGGCACCATGGAAGAAGCCATCGCGTGGGTGGAGTACTGCAATCTGGAGGGCGGGACACATTACGCTGACCTGCGTCGCCAGCATGGCTACGAAGAGCCCCACAATGTAACCTACTGGGGACTGGGCAATGAGATATGGGGGGATCAGATTGGCCACAAGACGGCACAGGACTACGCCTGGCAGGCCCGCGACTGGGCCAAAGTGCTCAAGCGCCTGGACCCGGATATTAAGCTGATTGCCTGCGGGGGCACGGGCCAAATGCCGTCGACGCGGTGGGACCTGGAGGTCCTGGAGCGCACGGCTGACTTCATTGACTATACGGCGCTGCATTACTATTGGGGTCCGCGGGGTGATGACCCCTACTATGGCACCCTGGCCGGGGCTTATGACTTTGAGCAGTATGTCCAGTACGTGGAGGCAGCTATCCAGGCGCTGCGCCGCGACCGGGGCATGCAGCGGCCTATCTGGATTGCCGTGGATGAGTGGAACGTCATGTATCGCGGGTTTGACCACCGCATGAATTACACCCTGCGCGATGCGCTGGCCGATGCCATCTTCATCCACATGCTCCAGCGCCACTGCCCGATGGTGAAGATGGCCAACCTGGCGATGATGGTGAATGTCATTCCGGTTATTGAAGCCGGCCCTGAAGGGATGTTCCGGCAAAGCATCTACTGGCCTCTGTGGCTGGCAGCCAACATCGCCGGCCCGACATTGATGGACTGCTGGACTGACGTGACGACTTACGAAGTTGACTTCCTTCCCGGCCAGTCTCTACCCTACTTAGACGCGGTGGCTACCCTTGATGAAGACGGCCAGCGGCTGATCCTGAGCGTCGTCAACAGCCACGCCAGCGATGGCATTGAGGCTGACATCACTATTATGGGACCCACGGTGGGCGACCAAGCCCGGCTGCATACCCTGAACGCCGACAGCCCCGATGCCCACAACGACTTTGATAGGCCCGATAACGTGAAGGTGGCCACCGGTGAGACGGCTGGCGGCAACCAGATGACCTACTCGTTCCCAGCCCATTCGCTCACGACACTGGAACTGGATATTTCCTAACCCTGACCTGCCCAAGCATATACCTTAGATGGGCTTTGGTTTCCGTGGAGGGACACGGCGCGATGAGGGGTCGTAGTGCCGCGCCAGACTAAGAATGTCTGCCCTACCGACTCTGGGCAGACCACACAGGCTCATATTCTAGGCTTTCATTAGAGGGTGGTAATATGAAACAATACCGTTCGGCAATTATTGGTTGTGGACCACGAGGTGTGCCGCACGCCCAAGCATACAAACTAATAGACCGGGGCAAGGTAGTTGCGTGTTGTGACCTTGACACCCAGCGTCGGGACGAGTTTGCCCAGCAATTTGATATTGTGGGATATACCAATGCTGGCGAAATGCTGGAGCAGGAGAAACCAGATCTGGTTCACGTGGTTACCCCCCGAAGGTACGGGTTGAGTTGATGCAGTTGATAAGTGACTACGGCATACCGGCGGCGATTGTGGAGAAGCCCATTGCCATTGAGGTCCCCGACTGGCAGCAGCTATGTGAGCTTGAACAGGTTACAACGACCAGGTTCGCCGTCTGCCACCAAGCTCGCTGGCACCCCTACCTGACCCGCTGCCGCCAGGCGTTGGCTTCGGGCCAACTGGGCGAACTGTTGTTTCTTGATTTCTCGGCGGGAATGAATATTTCCGGGCAGGGCACCCACATGCTTGATTGGGCTATGTCACTGAACGAAGACTCACCGGTAGTTCGGGTGTTCGGGGCTGCCAGCGGTGCCCAGGAGATGTCAACTGCTCACCCTGGCCCGGATGCCACTACTGCCCAGGTGGTATTTGCCAATGGGGTATATGGGATGTGGAATGGTGGACTTGCTGCGCCCCGAGTCGGTGATGAGGAGGCGGCTGATGTGGTCTGGAAACATTGCCGAGTCGCCGCCTATGCCGAGCGGGGCCGGACGCTGTTCGAGGAATTCAATAAGTGGGAGATTGTCTCGCCTGACGGTGTTGAGGGTGGTCAAACCGATATGGAGGAATGGGAAGAGAATAATGACGCCTCCCAGGCGGCTCTGACCAATGCGATGTTTGACTGGATTGAGGATGATTCCCAGCCGGCAGGCACTAATTTGAAGAGGGCGTTGCATCAATGGCAGGCAGTGCTGGGTCTTTACGCCAGTGCTCTGCTTCGCCAGCCGGTTGATATTCCCTTTGATCCGCCCGTAGACCTATTCCAGAAGCTGCAGGCAGCGCTAAGCTGACCATTCTCAACTACTATCTGTAACTAAAACAAAGGAGAAATAGCCGTGAAAAAAGTTGTTATACTGGGCAAGCAAAAAGCAGCAGTGATTGAGGTGGCTGACCCTAAACCTAAGGAAGATTGGGCGCTAGTAAAAGTGCATGCCGCGCCTATGTGCACGGAATATAAGTTCTTTCTATCCGGCGATAAAACGGACAACCTGGGCCATGAGGCCGCTGGTGAAGTGGTGGCCATTGACCAGCCAGGGCGAGTGGAGGTGGGAGATCGGGTAGTGGTTATGCCTCAATATCCGTGCGGGAAGTGTGAGCTGTGTGTGGCCGGCGATTATATCCACTGTGAGAATAACTATGATTTCGCTGAGTTCATTGGATCCTCGGAAGGCAGCGGCACCATGGCCCAGTATCTCCTCAAGCCTTCCTGGCTGCTGC
>JALGTV010000003.1 GCA_029821215.1 Candidatus Zipacnadia bacterium
GATAGCCTGGTGGTATTCCTGGAGAGATTTGACATCAATTTCGCCGCGTTGGAGGGCCTCAATGCCCATTACCGCCACCGCCGCGCCCGCAACCGTGGTGATAGTAGGCACGTTGTACAACACCGCCTCGGCCCGAATGCGGCGCTGGTCGGCCCGCGGTTCTTCACCCCGAGGAGTATTGATGATAAGGTCAATACGGTCTTCGTGGATGAGGTCAATGACATCGCGGCCCCGGGGGTCGGAAACCCGGTAGACAACTTCTGCCTCCACCCCACTGCGGCGCAGGGCGCGGGCGGTCCCTTCGGTAGCCACGATATGGAAACCCAACTCGTCCAGGCGCTTGCCGATGAATATCATATCCCGCTTGTCCCGATTACGGACGCTGGCAAATACCGTGCCTCGCGCCGGCAGGTTATGGCCGGCGGCAATGTAAGCCTTGGCAAACGCGGCTCCGAAGCGGCTGTCAATGCCCATCACCTCGCCGGTGGATTTCATCTCCGGTCCCAGCAACGTGTCAATGCCGGAGAACTTGCTGAAAGGGAAGACCGGGCACTTTACCGCCGTATGCTCAATATCCACCTCCTCAGTAAAGCCTAATTCTTCCAGGGTCTTGCCGGCCATCACCCGGGCGGCCAGCTTGGCCAGGGGAACTCCGATAGCTTTACTAACGAAGGGGATGGTTCGGGAGGCACGAGGATTAACTTCCAGCACATACAAGACCTCATTGCGAATGGCATACTGAACATTCATCAATCCGACAACATTCAGTTCCGCTGCCAGGGCTTTGGTCTGCTGCTTAATTTCCTCCAGCTCCTCCTCGGCCAGGCTGAAGGCGGGCAGCACACAGGCTGAGTCACCGGAGTGAATGCCGGCTTCTTCAATATGCTCCATAATCCCGCCGATGACACAGCGCTCGCCGTCGGCGATGGCATCAACATCTACCTCAATGGCATCCTCCAAAAACTTGTCAATGAGCACCGGGTGCTCGGGAGAGGCCTCCACGGCGGCATTCATGTAATGCTCAAGCTGCTCGTCGTTGTAGACGATGCTCATCGCCCGACCGCCCAAAACGTATGACGGCCGGACCACCACGGGGTAGCCAATGCTATTAGCAGCAGCAAGGGCTTGCTGCACTGAGGTTGCCGTGTCATTGGCTGACTGGATCAGGCCCAGCTTATCAAGCAGTTGTTTGAAGCTTTCCCTGTCCTCAGCCCGCCGAATGCTGTCAGGAGTAGTACCGATTATGGGTACGCCGTAACGCTGGAGGTCTTCAGCCAGGTTGAGGGGCGTTTGGCCGCCAAACTGGACAATAACCCCGTCAGGCTGTTCCTTATCGCAAATGTTGAGCACATCTTCCAGGGTCAGCGGTTCAAAGTACAGTTTATCCGAGGTATCGTAGTCGGTGCTGACCGTCTCGGGGTTACTGTTGACCATTATGGTTTCGTAGCCGTCTTCTTTGAGGGCGAAGGCGGCGTGGACGCAGCAATAGTCGAACTCAATGCCCTGGCCGATGCGATTGGGGCCGCCCCCAAGGATAACGATATTGGGCTTGTGGCTGGCACGGAACTCGTCTTCCCGTTCATAGGTGAGGTAATAGTAAGGGGTATAGGCTTCAAACTCCCCCGCACAGGTGTCCACCAGCTTGACCACCGGCTCAATGCCCTTTTCCTTGCGCACCTGGCGGACGGTATCTTCATCGCTCTTGGTCAAGGTAGCAATTTGCTGGTCAGAAAAGCCGGCCTGCTTGAGCCGCCGCAAGTGGTCATCATCAATGCTGTCCAGGCCCCCGGTGTGCCGCGCTTGGACCAGTTCGTCCTGTTGATAGACAATCTGGTACATCTGCTGGAGAAACCAGCGGTCAATGTGAGTGATTTGGTAGAGATCGTCAATACTCATTCCGGCCCGCAGGGCGCTGCGCAACTGGAAGAGCCGGTCAGGATGAGGAATTTGGAGCAGCCGCTCCAGTTCAGCGCAAGGCAGCTCGTCATAGTGAGCACCCTTGCCATCCCCGCCCAGCCCGAAGCGCCCTATTTCCAGGGAACGAATACCCTTTTGCAGGGATTCCTGGAAGGTCCGGCCAATGGACATGGCCTCACCGACTGATTTCATCTGGGTCATCAGCTCCGGGTCGGCGCCCGGGAATTTCTCAAACGCCCAGCGGGGAATCTTGGTCACCACATAATCTATAGTCGGCTCAAAGCAGGCCGGGGTCTCGCGGGTGATATCGTTGCCTAATTCGTCCAGGGTATAACCCACCGCCAGTTTGGCGGCAATCTTAGCAATGGGGAAGCCGGTGGCTTTGGAGGCCAGCGCCGAGGAGCGGCTCACCCGGGGGTTCATCTCAATAACCACCATCCGCCCATCGTCGGGATTGACGGCAAACTGGATATTGCTACCTCCGGTGTCTACGCCGATCTCCCGGATGACACGGATGGCCAAATCACGCATCACCTGGTACTCCTGGTCGGTCAGCGTCTGGGCAGGAGCCACGGTAATGGAGTCACCGGTGTGTATGCCCATAGGGTCAAAGTTCTCAATAGAGCATATGATGACCACATTGTCCTTCCCATCCCGCATCACTTCCAGCTCGTACTCCTTCCAGCCGATGACCGACTCTTCCACCAGAATCTCATTCATCGGGCTGGCATCCAGGCCCCGCTCGGCGGCCACCCGTAGCTCCTCCATATTATGGGCCGTGCCGCCGCCGGTGCCTCCTAAGGTGGCCGAAGGCCGAATGATTAGGGGAAAGCCAATTTGCTCAGCAATCTGCACGGCATCACTTGAATGACTGGCAAAAGCACTCTGGGGGACGTCCAACCCGGCAGCCAGCATGGCATCCTTGAACAGTTCCCGATCTTCAGCTTTCCTAATGGCCTTGCGCTTGGCCCCAATAAGTTCGACATTGTGTCGTGATAGGATACCCGATTCGGCCAGCTCCAGGGCCAGATTCAGTCCCGTCTGGCCTCCCAGAGTGGGCAGCAGGGCGTCGGGCTTTTCGCGCATTATCACCCGGGCTACGCTCTCGGCAGTTAAGGGTTCAATGTAGGTACGGTCGGCCGTCTCCGGATCGGTCATAATGGTGGCCGGGTTGGAGTTAACTAAGATTACCACATAGCCTTCTTCGCGCAGGGCCTTGCAGGCCTGGGTGCCGGAGTAGTCAAATTCGCAGGCCTGGCCGATGATTATCGGGCCGGAGCCAATTATGAGGATTTTGTCCAGATCAGTTCGCTTAGGCATAGGTTATCTTTGTTGGCCGGAGCCTATGTAATAATTTCAAAAAAATGGCGCCCGCCTGCCGACGGCCACCTTTATTATTGCTCACAGCCAACACACCTTATCGCCTCCATAAGTCATACATATCTTTGTAATTCGCCAAAAGCTGTTTTACTCCTTCCACCTCCGGTAACTGATTTATCTTTTATTTTAGATCGGGGCTTCGCCCGCCAGTTGTTCAGCCTGCTGATAGATCTCCAGCAGCCGGTCGGCAACACGGTCAACATCAAACTGAGCTGCCCACTGCTGAGCGCTACGGCCGATTTGGGTGCGACGCTGGGGGTCGCGTACCAGGGATAGTATGGCCTCGGCCAAGCCATCGGCACCTGTATCAGGCTCTACCAGCAGTCCGTTGACGCCCGGCTCAATCATATCTTCAGCCCCTGGGGCTTCCATAGCCACCACTGGCGTCCCCGCCGCCATAGCCTCGGTATAAGCCAACGGTTGGGTTTCACTGAGACTGGCAGTCACGAACAAGTCCAGAGCCGCCTGAAACTCGGGAATATCGCCGTAGGCCACCGGACCGGCGAATATCACGCGGTCAGCTACGCCCTGCTCGACAGCCGCCTGTTGTATTGTTTGCTCTTCGGGGCCCTCACCGACAACTAAGAAGGCGGCACGGCTTTCTTTATGCAACACCTGGCCCACCGCGTCCATCAGCAATGGTAGATTCTTCTCGGGGGAGAGCCGGCCGATAGACCCTATCAGTACCATCTCATTATCCAACCCATAGTTGTCCCGTACCGACTTGCCATCGGCAGTGGTGAAGGTCGCAACATTAATGGGATTAGGCAGTATCTCAATAGGCGTGGTGACGCCTTGCCCCCGTAGCCGCTGGCGGGTTGAATCCACAGCGGTGGTGACTATCTGGCACTTGTTGCAGTAAGAAGTAACTCGCACCCGCAGATACATCTCCACCAGGGCCTCAGGTAGCGGCACCATATTGGCAAACAGTTCATATTCAGTATGCACGGTGGTGACCAGGGGCACATCTGTCCAGCGGGCATACCAGGCCCCCCATGCCCCCACCCACACTGGATGTTGAGTGTGAATAACGTCAAAATCCAGCCGCCGCAACGCCTTTACCACCGGCCGCGAGTAGGGAAAGGCAATGGAGTAGTCCATATCCAGCGGGGTGGGTACCGCCGGGAATCGGTAGACATTGTCCGGGTCTTTACTGCGCTGGTAATCCGCGGGACAGGGGGCAAATATGACCACTTCGTGGCCCCGCATGGTAAGTCCCTGGCGGTAGGCCGCCACACAATTGGCCACCCCGTTAACGTCAGGATAATATGTGTTGGTGAATATTCCGATGCGCATCGTTCAGTGGCGAGCAAGAGCGGCTTTCTCGGCGAGAATGGTTTTAACTCGTCCATTAGCAAACAGCCGCAGTAGCAGGCGATCGGTGGCCGCGGCGGTGTCCCCATATATGGGGGATAGGCGGTCAACCAAGTTGGGCTGAGCAGTGCGGTATTGTTCGGCTGACATGTTGCGGGCGGTCGTGAAGATATCCAGTAAAGCGGAGGAGCTCAGGCCTATCTCTGGGGCGGCCAATGCCTCGGCATTAGCCCGCGCCTCCTCCTGGAATTCCGCGGCTGGCATCTCCCGCAGCCACTGCAACATATCGCGGGCTTGTAGCCGCGCCTCATCGGCTCCACTAACAATCTGCACCTGCGAGTCGGTCAGCACCGCTCGCAGCTCAGGTATAAGTTGGTGGAGGGCCTCGGCCCGCTCGGCACTAAGCTGCTGCCGCTGCTGCTGCCACTGCTGTAGCTCTTTGGCTAACTGCTCCGACGGCGGCTGGTCTTTAATCAGCAGGTCTCGCTGGCGGAATAGCCGCGGCTGATACTGATTGTCTAATCCTTGGATACGCTGGTCGTAGCGGGCAGTAAGATCTTCAATGCGATCCACGAGGTTAAGCAGACTGTCAAGCTGGTCCTTCGTCAACTGTAGGCGATTAATCGTGTCCAGCATCTCAATATCGATGACCAGGTCATCTACGTCAACCTGTGAAGCAAGCGGGGGACGGGGAGCGGGCGGAGAGGAGCGCTGACAGGAATTGACTCCGACTAATCCGAGGAGCATAACGACCAGTAGCACTTCCGCTTGTCTACAATTCGGGATGAGCCTGGTCATCATTGTCGCGCTCCCGCTGCGGTTGATAGCCGCTATCTCTGCAGCGCCTCCACCGCCATAGCCAGAAACTCCTTATTATTCTTGGACTTGCGCAGGCCCGATACCAGCGTTTCGGTGGCGTCCATAGTGTCCATGGCATGCAGGGCGCTGCGCAGTTGGTAAATACTCTGCATCTCGCTGTCATTAAACAGCAACTCCTGATGACGGGTAGAAGAACGGGCGATATCCACGGCCGGGAACTTGCCGCGATCGGCCAGCTCTCGGGACAGTACTAAGTCCATATTACCGGTCGCCTTGAACTCCTCAAATATCATATCATCCATACGGCTGCCCGTCTCGACCAGAATGGTAGCCAGGATGGTCAAGCTGCCCCCACCTTCAATGTTACGAGCAGCACCGAAAAATTGCTTGGGGCGGTACAGAGCACTGGGGTCTAAACCGCCGGAGAGGGTACGACCACTGGGATCAATAGTCAGATTGCTGGCCCGGGCCAGACGAGTGATGCTGTCCAGCAAGAGCACCACATCCTCGCCCTGCTCCACCAGTCGCTTGGCTCGGTTTATTACCAACTCAGCTACGCGCATGTGGTTCTCCGGCAACTCGTCAAAGGTAGAACTGATTACTTCCGCATCTACCGACCGGGCAATATCGGTTACTTCTTCGGGCCGTTCATCAATCAGCAGCACCAGCAAGCGCACGTCATTGTAGTTAGCGGTGATAGAGTTAGCGATTTGCTTGATGATGGTAGTCTTGCCCGCTTTGGGCGCTGATACTATCAGACCCCGTTGGCCCCGACCTAAAGGAGTGATGATGTCCAAAAAACGACCGGTAATATTATTGGGATCATCAGTTTCCAGGTAGAGTCTCTGGTTGGGATAGATGGGAGTGAGGTCCTCAAAATGGGGCCGGCCGCACGCCTTTTCCGGTACCTGTCCGTTAATTGTTTGCACCCGCAACAGCGACCAGTACCGCTCACTGTTTTTGGGAGGTCTCACCGGTCCACTAACCATATCGCCAGTACGCAAATCAAATCGGCGGATCTGAGTGTCGGCCACGTAGACGTCACCCCGTGGGTCAGGGGTGTAACCATCAGTGTGCAAAATACCCCGACCCTCGGGCATTACCTCCAGAATCCCGTACCGATACCGATGGCCGTTCTGTTCGCTTTGGGCCATCAGTATTTTCATACATAGGTCATACTTTTTCAGCGACGAGTAGTTAGCCACATTCAGATCCGCCGCTACCTCTCTAAGCTCGCCGACCGTCTTTTCCTGCAAGTCAACTAAGTCTAACATAGGTCACCTCTTACCATGGCTCTTGGCTTCACTGGGGGTCGGGCACAGTAGCATAGCTTTCGGGTTTGAGCACGACCACCTGGGGAAGATTGCGATAATGATGGGCAAAATCCAGGCCGTATCCTACCACAAACTGGTCGGGAATCTGGAAGCCCACATAGTCCAACTGCACCGTTACCTGACGCCGGGATGGTTTGTCCAGAAGACAGCATGTTTTCACCGAGGCCGCACCGCGGTCTCTTAACATCGGCACCAGCCGGGACAAAGTCAGTCCCGTATCTATGATATCCTCTACTATAAGCACATCGCGGCCTTCGACTGCCATGCTGAGATCCTTCTCTATGTGGATCTGGCCCGCCGAGGTAGTATCGGTCCCGTAGCTATCTGCTGCTATGAAGTCCACCACACAGGGTAGGTCAAGCTTACGCAGCAAGTCGGCCAGAAACACAAAGCTCCCCGTCAGTATTCCTACTATTATTAGTTCTTTGTCTCGATAGTCAGCGATAATTTGCTCGGCCAACTGGCTAATCCGCTGACTAATCTGCTCTGAAGAAACCAGAACCTCGGCTATGTCCTGCGCACAGTAGTCCACAGTGCTATTTATCCATTAGTGGCGTTTTCGTGCTTGAGCAGAAGCACAGAGTGGCACCTCGGCCTTCCCATCGGTTATATCGGCACACTGGGTGCCATTACTGTAGTGTAGTCTGTATTCAGCCCCATACATGGCCAGATGTATCTGTGATACAAGACCTGCTGACTGGTGGTAAGGTATATAAATCGTGGCTAACAACCCACAAGAGGTACTTACGATGTGCAGTAATTAGTATAACAACAACGCAATATTTTGTCAACCAGGCCGCTCTGCTGCCGGTTACTTCTGGGCAACGGATTTAGCTATCCGCTCCCGAGCCTCCTCCAGCAGCGGGGCAATCTGGTCGGTGGTGAAGGTGCGCTCGTCAAAAGTACGCGTCTGGAGAGTCTGGAGGAATCCTCGAAAGTCCTCAAAGTATGAGCCATAGATGTGGAAAGAGTCTACGATATGATTGTACTGGCCTACCTGTATTTGGCGACCTAACCGTTGTGAGAGGCGCTGAGCAATAACTCGCTGCAGTTCAGTGAAGGCATACATATTCATAAAGGCGGCTTTGTAGGCATCATTGCTGCGGATATGAGTTGCCATTACCAACTGCTCATCAAAGATACGACACCATATCCGTTGCAGACACGGGGGATGCTCGGCCCCGGCATCGCCCCACGGCTTCCATAGTACTGCCTGGGCTCGTCGCGAGTAAGGTGTAGTAGCCAGTGTATCGATGATGTAATCAAGTTGATTGACCGACTCACCCTGGCCAGGGATACTGTAATTGGCTAGGCGCTCGTGGTAGGTATAAGACCATTTGCCCTCCTCGGGAGCAATCCAACTGTCGTGGATACCATCAATGACCTCCTGCCGGTAAACCTCTAAATCATAAATGCCGCCCGGTAGGGCCCGATGAATGCGAGGCTCGGCGAATGGTTCAGCCACCGCCAGTACCAACGCTGCGTCGCGGCTGGGAGGGTCGCCGGGCTGGTCATATTGAGTAGGTATCTGGGCTCCCTGTTCCCAGGTCGCCACTACTGCTTTTTCCCAGCCCTCAGGCAAACTGCGCGTCTGGATACTTATAATGGGGAGGAGAAGATTGGATTTCATCGTTGAACGAAGATGATGCTGCTACGTAATACCATAGCCTCACGGCCCTCACACCGCGCTGCGATAAACTGGCCGCGCACTCGCACCTTTGCCACGCTCCGAGTGCGCGGCCCTTACATTTTGCCGCCGTCTAATCGTAGCTATCCCAGCCAGCGGCGACCCATCTTTCACCCCTGCCGGCTAATCGTTAGCCGGGTGGTGCGCCGGGTGGTCCGCCGGGTGGTCCGCCGGGTACACCGGGTGGTCCACCTGGTACACCGGGTGGTCCGCCTGGTACACCGGGTGGTCCCCCACCAGGCATAGGCACTCCCGGCCCCTCTGGCGCGGCTGGCTTCTTGCCGATGGTAAACTTGTAGATGACCACAATCACCACCAGCAGAATAATCACGGCGATCACTATCGCCAACGGAGACGCTTGCTTTTGAGCCATGATTACGCTCCTCTCTTTAGGACAGATTTGGTACGGATGGGCCGTGGCAACCTTGGCTTCTGCGGCTACCGGGTCACAGTTTGATAGATAATAATAGCGCTGCATCTCCTAACGATTATTCGCGGCCGGTCACCTGTATCCCTGCTAATATTAATATTATATTAGTAAGTTATCGCTTCCGTGTCAAGGGGGCCCGGTTTAGTTGCCAAGCTTTTTCTGGCCCCGTGGGTCTCTACGAAGTAGTACGTTGCTGGTCATATTCCCGAGCTTGGTGCATAAAAGCCTCCAGTCGCGTCTGGGCAGTAGACTGCTCATCGCCGTCATAGACCATATTCAGGAAGGGGATACTGTCGTAATCAGCGCGCACCCGCTTAAGTATGGCATGAGATATAGTACCCGGCATACAGGTGAAGGGCATTACCGCCACGATACCGCTGAGGCCCTTTTGGGCAAAATCCACCGCCTTGCCCACGGTCATAACTGCCTCACCTTCAAAAGACCGTCTCATATAAGGCGAGGCACAGGTAAGTACTTCGGTGGTGGGCGGTTCATGAATATTGGAAACCAAGCCGTCAAAAGATGCTACCAGAGCGTGCTCATCATGCACCATCACTTTATCCATAAGCAAGTTTTTGAACCACAAGCGCCACTGGCCGTCCAGCCGGGCCCGCAGCCCGCGGCGGAAGTTGCGATACAGGAACCATTCATAGACCGGCGCCATCCACACTTCCCCGCCCAGCCTTTCCAGTTGCTCAATCAAGTGCTGATTACTAAACCGGTTGGCTCGGATGTAGAACTCACCCACCAGGCCAACGATAGGGCGCTGCTGGGAGTCGTCAATAGGCAGTTGCTGGAAGCGTTGCACACTCCGTGCCAGCGCCGCGTTCAAGTCACCATTGATGGAAATCGCAGTGCAGATATCATCCCGGCTGTCATCATAAGCCTGCTGAGCGGTACCCGGAATCGTCTCATAAGGCCGGGTTTCCAACAGTGCCTTCTGAATTATATCTATCGCTACAATCCCTTGCCAGGCCCGCCGCAATAAGTTGTGACCGATGATCCCCAGGTCACCAAAGAAGTTACCGGCCTGATTAGGAGCATAGATGGGCACATCCGGATATCCTACATCATCCAGCACCATGCGCTGGAGAGTATTATACTGCCCGAACCGGCATGGGCCGCCCGAGCCCCCCATAAAGAAGGCGTATTTGTCGCGCTCAAAATCTTCCCGCTGGGTGTACTTGACCATATCCCCAGTGGTGACGATACAGGGGAAACATTCCTTGCCTGAGGTGTACTTGCGGCCCCAATACAGGGTCTGTTCGTCCGGTTCGTCCATGACCTGGGCCTTTACACCACAGGACTGGATGGCCGCTGCCAGGGCATAGGCATGACCACTCATATTAGGTATCAGGATAGTGCGGTCAGTATTAGGCTCAATAGTTAGTGGCCGGAACTGCCGCCCACTTTCAAACTCGCGGCTTTGCGTGGATTCCAGACTATCCAGGAAGGCTTCTATCCGAGTGATGATACCAGCGTCGGCACTATGCTCATCAACTTCAATTATCAGGCACGGCTCGGTGCCCAGACGCTCGTTGAAGAAGCGAAGCAGGAACGAGTCAGGTCCACAGCCGAAATTGGTCAGGTATAGGGCATGCAGGCGCCGGTTACCGGCGATAATTTCTGCCGCAGACAGAATTTTCTGCCCGTAGCCCCAAAACATATTGAACCAATCTGACGGGAGGCGGACCTCTTCTAACGGGAGAAAATCCATAGGGATAGCCAACGCCCCCCGCTCTTGAAGCTTAGTGGGTATCTGCAGGTTGGCTCCCAGATCACAGCCATTGTACGACCGACTGACTATCACGACCGCTATCTGGTCAGGGCTAAGCTGAGCCAGTACTTCCTGTCCCCGCTGCTGCACGCTCTGTTCAAATTGATCCAGCGCCTGCAGCCCGGCATCAACTGCCTGGGCCACTTGCCGCTTGCTTTTCCCCAGAGCCTTGCCTACTTCATATAAGCGATTAATCAGGTGCTTGCGCCCCAGCGACAGATACACTTCCGGCTGGAGTACCTGGACATTGTAATCTTCAAAGTTAACCGCGGCTCGCAGCGTATAAGCCATGCTCTGCGAATAAGGACACAGGAAGCTGTCGGTCATTCCCGGGTCCTTCTTGCGCAGATTGACGACACTGGGCAGGAAAATGTAGTCAATATCCCGCTCCAGCACATCCAGGGTATGACCCAGCATCAGTTTCATCGGGAAGCAAGTCTCAACTACCGAATGCTCAGCTCCCTCGTGGATAATTTGCTTGTTGGTACGGGCCGAGAGTACTACCTGGCAACCCAATTCAGTCAGAAAGCCCTGCCACAGAGGGAATAGCTCGTGGAACTCTAATGCCCGCGGGATACCTACCCGGGGAGCATCATCGGGGATTTGTTGTGCGGGAGTGTAGGAATTTAACAGCATCTGTTCCCGCTCAGCGAACAGGTCGGGCAGATCCACGGACTCCTGCACGGTCTTTCTCACGTCATACTTGCCACACCGACTACCATAAAATAGCGGCTCTTCGCCTTCCACGGTCACTTTGTTTATCTCGCACTGGTTGGGACAATCCTGGCAGATAAACGACTCCAGGGTGTAGTCTTTTTCGGTGAGCTCGAACCCCTTGAAGCTGCTGCCTTCTCCCCTATCGTAGTCCTGGGCCAGCAGCGCACAACCCACTGCACCAATGACTTCATTATCAGCAGGCACGGTGATGGGTTTTTCCAGCACGTTCTCAAAGGCTGCCACTACCGCCTTGTTCAGCGCCGTGCCGCCCTGAAAGAAGATGTAATCGCCAACCCGACGGCGCTCCACGACCCGGTTCAGGTAGTTGTGGACTATGGAGTAGGCCAGCCCGGCAGTGATGTCTTTAGTGGCTGCTCCCGCCTGCTGATTACGGACCACCTGCGTACCCATAAAGACCGTGCACCGTTCGCCCAGGTCCAGTGGGGACTGCGACTGGAAGGCTAAGTCCGCGAATTCGTCCTTAATGGAAATATTCAGATGCTCAGCCTGTTCCTCCAAAAACGACCCAGTACCCGCCGCACAGACATTGTTCATAGCAAAGTCCACCACCACTCCGCTGTCCAGGCTAATGTATTTACTGTCCTGGCCACCAATCTCAAAGATGGTGTCTACTTTCGGGTCAATGTGGATAGCCCCCCGGGCGTGAGCGGTAATTTCATTTTTCACCACATCCGCACCGATAAAGTCTCCGATCAGATATCGGCCCGATCCGGTGGTGGATGCCCCCCGAATTTGAATCCGATCGCCGACTTTTAGGCCAATGCGCCGTAGACCCTCTTTTACCGCGTCCAAAGGCCGGCCAGCGGTCATTAAATACTCCTTAGCCAGTACATTACCCTCAGTGTCAATCACCGCCAGACAGGTGCTGATGGAGCCGACATCTACCCCCAGGTAGGCGGGAACCCGGGCGTTATCTGCTTTGTGTAGAGATACCACTCGCGAGGGCAGGATAGCTGACTTCTCCAGGCGCAATGGGGGCAAATCTTTTTCCCGCTGCGGTGAGGCAAGGTGGTGGGCAAGTTGGTCAAGATTGTCCAGATTAGGCGGCTCAATGGTGCCGGCCTGGCGAGCCATGTAGACAGCACCAATAGCTCCCATCGCCGCGAAGTGCTCAGGAATGACGAAGTTGTCGCCCTGGGCTTCAAATACTTCCCCTATCGCTCTGACCATGCCCGGATTGGCTGCCAGACCGCCCTGGAACGATAGAGGCAATTGTATATCAGCCCCCGAGCCTACCGTGCTCTTGAAGTTGCGGGCCAGCGCAAAGCACAGCCCGCCGATGATGTCATATTCGGGGGTGCCTTTCTGCTGGAGGTGAATCATATCGGTCTTGGCAAAAACGCTACACCGGCCAGCCACGCGGGGCGGATTTTCCGACTTCAGCGCCGCCTGTCCAAATTCTTCAATATCCAGTCCCAAACGTACAGCTTGTTCGTCCAGAAACGCCCCAGTACCAGCGGCACAAGCAGAATTCATGGCAAAGTCGGCAATGGGACTGCCCCCATCAACCCCAGTGGGATCAACGAATATTAACTTCGAATCTTCACCACCAATTTCAATAATGGTTCGTACCTGTGGGTAGAGCTGGCTGGTGGCCACTGTCTGAGCGACTACCTCGTTGACAAATGAGACCTGCAATATCTCAGCGACCACCCGTCCACCATTGCCCGTAGCTGCCAAGCCAGCAATGCGCGCAGTACCATACCTCTGGAGCGCTTGCGTTATCGCATCAGCAGCCACCGCCATGGGCTGACCCTGATGGCGCAAGTACTCCTCTTGTAGCACAGTGCCATCGCCGTTTACTACCACCAAGTTGACGCTTACTGAGCCCACGTCAATCCCGATGTAGACATTATCGCTACTCATACATCAGCATTCCTCATAGATAGATAGTGCTGGGGAGCCGGACATACCGGCACAGCCGTGGTTATTTGCGACTATAATTATACATCAGATGGCTCCAGCAGCCAAGTGTAACGCTACTGTACCTATTCCTCCTCCACCTCTGTGTCTTCCCGCCACAATTGGTTGGCGGCGGCAGAAGCTGCCGCGTAAACTACCTTCAGCGGTGCATTATGCTGCTGGGCCGCTTGGCGGCAATCCTCATATTCGGGGGCCATGGTTACTACCTGCCGCCCGATTCTGCCCACTTTCACCGGTAGTTGTCCGTAGCGGGTGGTGACCATCACTGTCTCTCGTAGCAGGCACCGGCGCTGGCTCCGATTAACTCTAACCCCAAAGCTGGTCGTCTCGGTCAATATTGCTTCCACCAGTGTTTCAGTTTTCTGGACCGGAGCCAAGGCGGAGACCTTCACTGCCAGCCGGCCTTTTTTCATCTGTATCGGTGTCAACCAGGCATCCAGCGCCCCCTGCTCCAGGAGCTTTTCCACCACCACCGGCTGCAACTCAGGATTCATATCATCAATGTTGGCCTCAATAGTGACCACTTCATCTACCACCAGCCGACTATCCTCCGCTTCATGCTGAACCCCGCTGGGCTTACCCACCCATAACCGCAGAATGTTAGGCCGGCTGGGAAAGTCCATGGTCCCGGCACCATATCCGATGCTTTCTACTATCATCGGCGGGAAGATGCCGATCTGCTCAGCCAGACCGCGCACCAACGCCACACCAGTAGGTGTTACCGTTTCTCCCTCAATATCTACCGGAAAAGTCGGCACGCCTTTGAGCATCTCAGCAACCGCCGGCGGGGGTACCGGCAGCCGACCGTGCGCTGTGTCCACGTAGCCATGAGAAATCGGCAGCGCCGAGCTATAGATATGCTCAATTCCCAACAGGCGGAATCCAATCACGCTCCCCACAATGTCAATCAGAGTATCTAATCCGGCCAGTTCGTGGAAGTGTACTTTCTCAACAGGGACGCCGTGGACAGTTGCCTCCGCCTGAGCTACAGTGCGCAGCACTGCCAGTGACTGCTCGGTGACCTCCGCTGGAAGGGAGGCGGATTGAATTATCTCAACCAGTTCAACATAGTCACGATGGTGATGATGGCCCTGGTGGTGTTCATTTAAGGAGACAGTAGCTTTCGTGGCCTGGATGCCCGCCTTGGAGACCTGTTCGGCAGTGAGTTGCCAGCCGCTGACCGGAAGGCCTTTCAGCTCGTCTTGAAGCTGGCTGACATCAACCCCGGCATCAATAAGGGCACCTAAGGTCATATCCCCGCTTATACCGGTGAGCATATCTAAGTAGGCAATTTTCATTTCAGCAGATATCCTCCAACCCTACGTGGCATCTAAGAAGGAGACCAGCTACTCGTGACGAAATCTTAGCCGATTCCAGTCCAATCATTTTAGGTGAGCGATGCCAAATCTGTCAAGTGATCCAATATTTAGGCTCCTACTGCACGGCTGGACGCGGCGGGTGGTGGTAGTGGCCTCAGCCGCGATGACAGGGCGGGTTTTGGCAAGGAGCGGTTGGCCGTGGTGGGCGTGGCTGCCCGCCGTGATCCTGGCCGGGATGGCCGGCTATCTGCTGATGATACTACTTTCTTACGCCTATCAGAAGTGGACTTACCCCATCCGCGCTCGGCTCATTAAGGAGCAGTTGCGCCAGTCGGCAGCAAGTCAGCCTGATGCTACTACCGATAGGACAGTTACCCCCGGCCAGCCACCAGCCAAGCAATACACCCTACCCCCTCCCCGGGAAGACGGCTGAAGGGGCCCAGCACAAATCCGCCCGGACAAATAAATCTGATCTCCGGCAGAGCCCGCGAGAGTTCATTAACCAGGCAGCCCTCATGGACGATGCCGAATTCTACTTGTATCATAGTGTTGGCTTCTTCTCGGTCGATCACTCCAGCGAAGCGACCACTGACTGGATAAGCTCCAGGCTTTTGGGAGTAGCGATGGTGGGTTGGTACTCCAGCCCCAGATAACCGTCGTAGTCAGTATCATTGATCGCCGCCACTACATTACTCCAGTTGATCTCACCGGTGCCCGGCTCGTTGCGGCCCGGCACATCAGCGGCATGAAAGTGACCGATTTTGTCAATATTGGCGGTAATATTGGCAATAAGGTTACCCTCAGTTACCTGCTGGTGGTAGATATCAAACAGCAATTTGATATTAGGACTGCCTACCTCGTCAATGATCTGGAAGCCTTCCGCCGACTCGTATAGGTAGTAGCCAGCGTGGTCTACCAAGATGTTCAGCGGCTCAAGGACCAAGGTTAGGCCTGCGTCCTCGACGATGGGAGCCGCCGCTTTCAGACAGGCGACAATCGCCTCATGTTGCTCACTGCGCGGGCGCTCGGTATCTTCCCAACCCGTGATAGCAATAATGACCGATGCACCCAGCCGCTTAGCGACCTTCGCCGCTGCCTCGGTGCAATAAGTGAATTCCTCCACAGCACTCAGGCTCAACATCCCCTGGGGGGCCTCCACAGCCATGGCGGCTATCTGTATGCCTGCCGCGTCCTTAGCGTCAACAATAGCATCAATATCCTTCTGCGAATACGTCCAGAACTCAAACGCAGGCAAGCCCGCCTGCGCCGCCGCCGGAATACGATCGGCGAATTCGTCAATCTCAGAGAACAACATTTCAATACAGCCGGAAAGCTTGATCATCGTACATCTACTCCTTTAGGGGCTATTTAACGACTCTCTTCAATAGCTACTGTGGAAGGTTTCGCGGGGATCGCATCGTTCTCCTTCCCTAAGGTCCAATCTGGCGCATTTCCGTCGGACGGATGACTTCGGGAGTGTAGATGACCTGGATAACTGCGCCAAAGGAGCTACTCGGTCAGATTCTACTGCCCGTCTGAGCCTTAGTCTAGAGCTAACAAATGACCTCATGGGGCCAAGATTGTCATTTTGCAGGAAGGAGGAACCTATGTGTCAAACAAATAATAGTCTAACCAATCAGCATCCAGATGAGAAATTCTGTATAAGTATAGCAAGTGAACATAAGGATAGGCAAGTTTGCTGCAATCCAAATAGGAGGTAGACAATGCCTGACAAGAAATGGAAAATGATGGTCGTTCCTGAGACGCACTGGGACCGTGAGTGGTACCTAACGTTTCAGCAGTTCCGGCACCGGCTGGTGAGGTTGGTGGATAAGCTGCTGAACATACTGGAAACCGATAAGAGATATAGGTACTATTGTCTGGATGGGCAGACGGTTGTGCTGGAAGACTACCTGGAGATCCGGCCGGAGAATCATGAGCGGATTGCCGCGATGGTGACGGCGAGGCGGCTGTTTGTTGGTCCGTGGTATGTGCTACCGGATGAGTTTTTGGTAAGCGGCGAGGCCCTCGTGCATAACATTTTGCTGGGCCACAAGATAGCCGCTGAATTCGGAGGCGTAATGAAGGCGGGCTATGTCCCTGATCCCTTCGGGCATATATCACAATTACCGCAGATACTGGCCGGATTTGACCTACCCTCTATGCTGTTCATGCGGGGGGTAGGCAATGAACTTGATGATGCCCACAATGAGTTCTGGTGGGAAGCCCCGGACGGCACACGCGTGTTGGGCATACATTTGATTAATACATACTGCAATGGGGCAAATTTGGGATACCGGGGGCAGTCGGCTCAAGCTCAAGAAGGTGCAGAGGTGGATATGGACAAGGCACTGGAGCAGCTTACCGAACAGCGCGATTTGCTGAGCCAGCGTGCAGCAACTCCCTACCTGCTGCTGAATAACGGCTGTGACCACCTCGAGCCCCAACCGGAATTACCGGAGATAATTGAGTACGCTAATCAGCGGCTCGACGACATGGAGGTGATTCACAGCAATTACGAGGCATACACAGAAGCGGTTCTCGCGGAAGGTGGGGAGCTACATATGGTTCAGGGCGAATTGCACGGCGGTAAATACTGGCCAATATTCTCTGGTGTCTTTTCAGCGCGGATGTATCTCAAGCAGGCTAACGAGCGCTGTCAGACTTTGCTGGAGAAATGGGCCGAGCCGCTTTCGGCATTTGCTTGGCTGGAAGGGGCACCATACGAACAGAGCTTCCTCTGGGCAGCGTGGCGGCAACTGCTACGCAATCACCCGCACGACAGCATCTGTGGCTGCTCTACGGATCAAGTTCACCAGCAGATGATGTCGCGGTTTGAGCAGGCAGAACAGATTGCAGAGACGATAGTTGAGGAGTCCGCACAACATCTGTCAGGCTTGGTACAAGTGGCCGAGCCGTCGGTAGCAGAAGATTGTATATGCGCTCGGAAGGTAGTTGTGTTCAACCCCCATAACTTCAGGCGACAGGAGGCGGTTGCCGTGAAGCTAAGGGCAGCGGTCGATCCAGGGATTAACCCGCTGGGGGTGGTTGTCCAGGACGCTGATGGCGAGATCGTATCCAGTCAAGTAATTAGCCAACAAGTTCGCGAGTACGAAGCGGGCATCCCCGAGGACAAGCTGTTGTGGGAAGCGGAGGTACTAATCCAGGCTGATGTACCGGCGCTGGGATTGACGGGGTACACCCTGGTCACCGAGTCGGCCAAGCAGCGGGAAAGCTCCAGTGAAATAGTCGCCGGGGCCAATTGGATTGAAAACGAGTGCGTGCGGGTGGAAGCCGAAGGTAATGGAACGCTACATATCATAGACAAGGTCAGCGCGGTCAGGTATGAGGGAGTCCACCTGTTTGAGGACAGCGAGGATGCTGGCGATGAATATGATTATTCACCAGCCGCTAACAGCATGACCATAACCTCTATGGGTAATCAGGCCCGTATATCCGTTATCGAGCGTGGGCCGGTACGAGCAACTATGCGGATTGATCTAACTCTGGATCTGCCCCAATCCCTGGCTGACAATCGCCAGCGGCGCGCCGAGCAAAGTGTACCATGTGAGGTCACTACCCTAGTCAGTATAACCAGCGGCAGTCCCCGAATTAGCTTTAAGACCTCCGTAGACAACCGGGTGCGAGACCACCGGCTCCGAGTGTGGTTCCCCACGGGATACACTGTCACCGAATGTCATGCCGAGAGCCACTTTGACGTGGTTACCCGCTCCCTGGATTTACCGGAAGCCGAAGATTGGTTCCAACCACCGCAACCGACTAAACCCACACAGGGCTTCGTGGATGTCAGTGATAATGAGACGGGTCTGGCTGTGTGCTCAGTGGGACTACCCGAATACGAGGTATTTACGACAGATAAGGGAGCAGTAATTGCGTTGACGTTACTGCGGGCAGTGGGTTGGCTATCACGTAGCGACCTGCTGACCCGATCCGGAAATGCCGGACCGAAGACGGCAACGCCAGTGGCGCAATGTTTGGGCAAACACACCTTCCACTATGCGATAGTCCCCCATCAATCCGACTGGTTTGAAGCAGAAATATGGAAATATTCAGCGTCTGCTAAGGCACCCTTGCGGGCTTTTGTGTCGGAGCTGTCGGCCAGTGGGCAACATCGGAAACTGAGTTTCCTGAGGGTGGAGCCGGATAATCTGGTAGTCACGGCTGTCAAAAAGGCGGAACGATACGAAGCGCTAATTGTGCGCTTCTATAACATATCGGGGGAGGCGACGTCCGCTTATTTGACCTGCTACAAGCCAATTGCCCAGGCAGAGCTGGTGAATCTGAACGAGGAGTTGATTGAATCGTTAGATGTGGACGATAGCGGTTGGGTGACGCTGCCTAAAGTACCAGGGCGAAGGATCATCACGGTGGCTCTGCGATTCGCAGACTAAGCTAAGCGGCCCTGCACAGAAACGACAGCCACCACTAACTGTCTTGGCTGGTTAAGCTGCCTTTCTGTGTGGTGATAGACATCGGTGGAATTTGCAGCACCGGTGATACTGACTGCTGGGGCAGGCAAACAGGCTAAGATGGAGGGCGACGGCTACAGGGATTGGCCCAATGCTCGCGCCTGAGCCAGTACGTCCGGGCACCGGGCAACGTCACCAGGCTCGGTCACGTCGGTGGCTACTATCTCTCCAGCCCACTGCATCTTCAGCCACCGGGCCGCATAGCGCAGCGGGGCCAGAACCGCCTCAACATACTCTGATTCGGAGTCGGCCATAGCCAGGACTACCACCATCTTCTTGCCAGGAGTCAAATCCATCAATCGCTGCTCACCCCGCTGATAAAGCGCCCAGCGGTCAATGAACAACTTCATCAGCCCACTGATACTAAACCAGTAGACCGGCGACCCCAGAATCACCCCATCAGCCGCCACCATCTTATCAATAAGCTCGTCAGCCACGCCCTGGTGGGAGTCGGTCCACTCTAATTCGTCACCATATACCGAGTCAATCGGAGTGAGAGCATAATCAGATAGATAAATCTTTTCCACCTCATGCCCAACCTCCGCTGCTCCAGCCAGGATCTCATCCACCAGCCGGTCCGTATTCCCACCCTTGCGCGGACTGCTAACGAAAGCAACGACTTTCATTAGTCATTCCTCCTGGCGTAAAGCTGCATTTTACTATTGGTAAGTGTCAAATAACCTTCCCCAGCCGGTCTGGGTGCGGATTTTGTCGGCGCGCTTGCGGCCCACCAGCGGGAACCAGAAGATGTCGTGGTACAGGCGGGAGGCGGCGTAGGACCAGGGGACTATCGGAGTTTGCAGCAGTAGTTTCTCCAGCGGCTTCAGCCAGCCGTGATAGATGGCCTTCTGGCCGCGGCTGGCGAAGGTATCCCCTACTTGGAAGCCCCAATCCTCGTGGGCGATCGCCTCGTCACCGACAACTTCAATCTCGCGGGGGTCGCCGATACCCAAGCCTTTCTCGTGGGCCAGACGGATATAGTCAAGCTGCAGCGGGTCAAAGCCCATAATCTTAGCGGCAATGGCGTCAATAGCCACTTGATCAGCGCTGGCCAGCAGGACGTTCTTCACCACCGGTCGCATACAGCGCGGCCCAGGGCCAGTGCCAGCGATAGTACCGTCCATCACCGCAAACAGGCCCGGATGGATTTCCTGCTGGATGGTCAGCAGGTCCACTATCGCCTCATGGATGCGGGCGTGACACCAGTGGCGATTCAGATTCAGTAGTCCGCCGAAGGCGTTTTTCATCGCGCCGGTGGTAGTGGTAAAGACGTGTGTCTTAACCGTGGGCAGATGAATAGCATTCTTGCCCACAAACATAGCCGGGATTTGGATGCCATCGGGGTAAATCTGAGGCAGACAAAGCATCTCTCCGGAAGGCTCATAAGTAATCCACTTGGTTGGCGAGTCTTGGAGCCACACAAACTCCAAGCCGTGTTTGTCTGCTACCGAGACCAGATGATTGCGCACCGAGCCGACTTTGGGGTCAACCACTACCGTTGAGTTCTGGGCGGGTATGAGCTGCTGGGGCTGCCAGCCGGCCTGCAGCATCGCCCCAGTAACTCCATCAAACTGCCAGGGAGTCGTGGAGCAAGCGGGATAATAATGATGCCAGGAGATATTTATTTTCAGAAGGGTGTTAACACCAGCCGGGAGGGCCTGGGTATAGCCGGCCAGCTCCATCACCCGCTGAATATCTTCAATCACCGTTTCCGGTCGGGTCCACAGGGCAGCCACCCTGCCCTGCAGATTATTGCGCGATGTTGGTGAGGCGACTTGCTCGCTCATAGGATATCCTCCTTAGGCTCTATGTACCATATTAACCTGCCCACTCTTTGATTGCAAGGTATG
>JALGTV010000134.1 GCA_029821215.1 Candidatus Zipacnadia bacterium
CCCCTCCCGTGCCCTGTCCGTACTAAAGCCCGACAGCACTCCGTACCGCACGACCCAACCGTTCAATTAGACCGCCCAGAGACTCAGAAGTACATCTTCTCGGCGACCATATAAGGGAAGTCGTCTTCCAGTTCATTGGGTTTGACATGCTGGATCTGGCGAGCCACTCTCTCAGCATCCTGGCGGCTTTGCTGACAGACCAGCATCTCCCTGGCCCCAGATAGGGCGGCATTGCCGATCTTAACCACCTTGTTAGGGGCATTGGGCAGCAAGCCAATAGCCGCCGCATTGTCAGCGTTGATGTAATTGCCGAAGCCGCCCGCCAGGTAGATATTCTCTACTTCATCCAGACTTATGCCATAGTACTTGATGAGCATATCCTGGTCGAGACGAAGACCAGAGACTAATACCATCGGTGACGACGAAATCCTTGGCTAACTTGGCCTTCCTGGTCATAATGCCACTTCGCAGCAGTTCAGCTAACAGGTCAATCAAGCCCGAGCCACAGATGCCCGTGGGGGGCTTGCCACCGATGGTTTCAAAGCTGACTTGGTTATCCTCCATCCAGATGTTGCTGATAGCGCCATCAATAGCGCCAGTGCCGCTGGAGACGGTAGCCCCTTCGTAGGCTCCGCCGGCGGCACAAGAGGCGGTCATTATGCGATCCTTGTTCCCCATTGCTACCTCTCCATTGGTGCCGATATCTATGAGCATAGAAGGCCGCTGGGCCTGATAGAGACCGCAGGCCAGGATGTCAGCCAGGCAGTCGGCGCCGGCATGCCCGCCGATCAACGCAGGCCCGTAGACGTTAGCACTCGGATTGATCTCCAGACCCAGTTCGCTGGCCTTTACATTGACGGGCGCTTTATCGGGAGCCTCAAAAGGAATAACGCCCAGCGAAGCGACCTCCAGGCCAAAGAACAGATTGCGCATGGTGGAATTACCCACTACAACTGCTTCATATATCTGAGTGGCTGATATGCCGTACTCGTCGGCGACGTGCTGGATGATTTCGTTCAACGCAGTGATTATCGTTGCTTGCAGTTCGGCCCGCCCATCGGAATGGCGCATAGTGTGGTCTATGCGGGAGATGACATCATCACCATAGGCGCTTTGGGGATTACGCCGGGCGACGGTAGCCAACTCGTGGCCGGATTGCAGGTCCACTATCTGGGCAACTAAAGTAGTAGTGCCCACATCCACGGCCAGACCGTACATATTGCCAGCATACTCGCCCAGCTCTCGGTCACCTTGGGGGCTTCGCCACCAGACCCGATTGTCAGCCGTGTAGACGAATGGGTCAATATCAACTTGGCGATGGAGGCCTTCGCTGAGGATGGAATACTCCCCCGTACTTTTGACAAAGACACGTATATTAGCCGGTTTTATAATCTGTGCCTGGCAGGCCAGACGTTGGTTTTTGCCCAGATTTAATGCTTTTTCAGCCGCCGTAGGTGAGTTAAGGGCCTCGGCTCCCGGGTCAATCCTGACCACACACCGACCACATATACCTTGTCCCCCACACTCCGAATCTACTTCAATCCCTAACTTGTGGGCATGCTCCAGTATGGTTCCCGGAAATATCGGCAGCCCTTGCTTGCCTTTCTTGTATTGAGGGAAGAAAATGTTGTACCCGTCAATACTGTCGCTCATTTGGGCCCCTTCCATTGGCTAATCAGGTATTTGCTTGATGGAACTTGATAAGGATACGTTGACTTGCATTTTGTGTTCGATGCTCTGAGTTATGTAGCACTGCTGAGCTACTCTCATTATGCCCTGTCGGTACTTCTCGGGTACAGGTTCAGGTAGCGTAATGACCGCATTGACCGCGACCACCCGTGACGGGGAATCTGAGTTTTGATAATCCAACTCCACACTCATTCCCTCATAGTCTATGTCATGGCGGTGGCAGAAAGTGGCCACATAGCCACCAATACAAGCCCCCAGAGCAGCAATAAAAAGCTGACCAGGCCACATACCGTTGTTTTGGTCATCGTCATCGCCGTTAGCTTGCCCGGTAACGACTGTGTAGTCGCCGCATTGAGCAATGAACCGCATGTCTTGGTCATGTCGAACCGTTATATTCACTTACAAACTTTCCTCCTTTAATCAGATGCAAAGGGCAGATAAAAAGTATTTTCATCCCGTTGAGAGATGGTAATTTCTTTGCGGGATAGCAGTCCATCTATGTACTTGAGCACTTCATTGCGGTGCATGCCTAAGCCGGCGGCGATGTCGTCCAGAGTACAGGGCCGGCGGCGCAGCAGCTCCAGGACTTCGGCTTCGGTGTGCTGGCGCTCGGCCATCATTAGCTGGGCGGCATCCAAAGGTGCAATCAGCTCGGCTAATGGGCCAAGAATTTGCTGGGCCTGCTGCAGCGCCTCTGCGGACAGCGGCTGAGCAGTAGCTTTCGCCGGCGGGCGGACCACAGTGTTAATCTGGACGCGATCCGGCTTAATGGCATCTATCGCCGCTCGCAGGGCCTCCAGTTGCTCTATACTGTCATTATAACCGGCCACCAGCATTACCTCCAGCCACATCTCCCCTATTGCCTGATTCTTAGTGGCTTGGAGGCCAGCGATGACCCGGTCCAGCGATAGTCCTGGCGCAGGCCGATTCACCTTGGCAAAAGCAGTAGGAGTGGCCGCATCCAGAGAAGGTACGAGCAGGTCGGCGGTACAGACTTCCGCGCGGAGTTGTGGTTGCCAGAGCAGCGAACCATTGGTAAGGACGGCGACAGGAATCTCGGTCATTGCTCGCACGGCGGCAATCATTTCCCCGATACGAGAGTGCAGAGTAGGCTCACCGGAACCGGAAAAAGTCAAATAATCAGCCTGGCCATCCTCGGTCAGCCATGCCTCCACCTCACTTAAGACCTGAGTGGTGTCTACATACTCGTCCCGCTGGAGGGTGTGAGTGGTAGTGTAGCCCAACTGGCAGTAGATGCAGTCATAGGTGCAGACCTTGTAGGGCACCAGGTCAATGCCCAACGACCGGCCCAGGCGACGAGAAGGGACCGGCCCGTACAGATGTTGCCACGGCGAGTGGCTCATGATGACTCTCCTTGTTCCTCTGGCTTGGGGAGACGATGATTGCGACTCTTTAGAATCATATCACCGTTGTTGACGCCCAGGTCCTGGGCGACGAAATCACACTTGGCCAGCAGCAAGAAAAATAGCGGACCTTGGGCAGTGCTATAAGCTTCGTAGTTCGCCTGCCCTTTGGCAATAATAAGCTGAGCGCTGTCCCAGGCAGCTTGTAGCTCGGGCGTAGTTGCTGGATATATCGGAGCGGTAATAACTTCTACTTGCTCGGTCAGGCCACTGACCTGGGCGTCGGCCATAGTCGCATCATTGATAAATGGTTCATTCTTGACGGCGACGAGAATATGCTCGGGACAATCTCACCGGCATTATCGGCCAGATAAAGAACCGTGGAAACCTGAGTTAGGCGGTCAGCAAACAGCTCATAATGGTCAACGGCAAATGGGCTTTGCAATACCCGATCAATGGTGGCTTCCACGTCCGGGTTCACTTCCGGCACTCCAAAGTCTATTATATTGCCGGCAATAGCAATTTTAGTGGCAATCTGCAAGGGATCCTCAGCAACGGCAACAATCTCTTTGAGTTGCGGATACAACCGTAGCGCCTGGGCATTAGACTCCTCTTTGATAGTGGAATAAGGATCATGACAGTCAGTTATCTCCCGCACCACCCGCTGGGCCAAGTAGCCCAGTTCCATCGGAGTGGCGGCCAGGCCTCTTCGTCATCAGTAACCAGTCGAGCGGTGCGCAGGCCCTGCTGGAGTATACAGGGGATACAATCAAGAAATGCTTGCATAGTGATATCACTTAGTGTTTTGGTTTAGTTGGTGGCGATCGCAGAGCTTTGTGGTTATTAGCTGTTGGTATCGGATTCGATGACGGCGGTCAAATTAACCACTATATTATCCAGAGCCTGACGAAAAACCTGCGGCACAGTAGGGTCAGTGAGAGGCACGCCCTTATCAGTTAATTGCACTACCTCAGGGACGATGGGCAAACGGCCCAGGTAACTTACCCCCATCTGTTTAGCCATATCCTCAGCCCCGCCGCTGCCAAAAATATCGGTCTCTTGCCCACAGTGAGGACAGATAAAGCCGCTCATATTCTCAATTACCCCCAGCACTTCCATATCTAACTCTCGGACAAAGTTAATAGCCTTGCGGCAGTCGGTCAGACTGGCCTGCTGCGGCGTGCTGACAATAATCATACCATCTATCTGGGGCAAAGATTGAGCGACGGTGAGAGGCTCGTCGCCGGTGCCGGGAGGCATATCAATAATAAAATAATCCAAAGCGCCCCATTCCACATCGGAAATCAGTTGCTGAACGGCAATACCCCGTAGTGGTCCCCGCCAAATGACGGGTGTATCTTGGTGTTGGGTGAGCATAGCCATGGATATAGCCTTGACTCCGGAAGGAGTGCTGACTGGTTCAATGGTATCCCCGCCGGAGGTGGAGCGAGGGCGCTGGCGTTCCAGGCCGAGCATTAACGGAACATTGGGCCCGGTTATATCGGTGTCCAGCAGCCCCACCGCCAATCCATTCTGAGCCAGGATGCTGGCGATGCCCACAGCGACAGTAGTTTTGCCCACTCCCCCTTTGCCGCTGATTACGGCAAGTTTGTGGGCCATCAGACCGGCCCGCTTATCAATGGTACGCTGTCGTTCAGCCATTTGCTGCTTGCGCTCTTCGATATTCGGCTGTCGCCTTTGCTCAGGGCTGGTCTCCTTGTTACTCACTGTAATTCACACCTTTTATTGTTAGAGACTGTTGCAAAAGGTAATTGACGGACGCTTGCCAGAATTAATTGTGTAAGTTTAGCTTAGCAAAGCTAAACACATATCGGGGCAAGGATGCCCCCTCCTATGGGTTTTGCAACAGTCTCCATTAGTATCTTTCTTACTCAGAGGAAGAGAATGACGTGCAGATAACTTCAGCTTGACGCGACCAAATCATTGCGCCAATAGCGATTGATGATAGGACCCAAGGGATTATGGCAGGTTACGCGGTCTTTGACCACCAGGGTGGTAACCGGCGCTTGGGAAAACTGCTGGAAGAGAATATCATGGCCCAGACACAGGCCCATAATAACGTTCAGTTCGGTCTGCTGATCATTGAGGGTCAGAGCTTGCCCGACGGGATTGCAGCCGCCGTTGACGGTACAGACCACGGTTTTCACAGTAAAGCCGTGGCTCTCCAGAATCTCCACCAGTGATTGGGTCTCGGCTCGCAGACCAACACAGAAAGCTATCCCAATGGTTTCTATGTCCAACCGCTTACAGAACTCAATAAGCTCTTGAACGCGGGGCCATTTATGATAGCCAGTTGTCTCCACGTCGCGAGCCACCTCAGCGATCCGCTTGACATCCGGATTGGTGGTCCGGATTTGCTCGGCTTCTTCTATCGCCCCGGCGGTAACGCGGCGTGGGCAGAACTGGGGCGTAGCCTCCAGATCCTCAGTAGTGCACGCTGCCCCCGAACATCTGGCACAGTCAATCTCCGCCATTTACACTTTCTCCTTTTGATCTTTTGCTTTCGCAGTCTGATACTTTGAACGACAGAGTCTCAGCCATCATTTAACCTTGGGTATTGGCTTTTAGTCTTTTTTGCGCCTCTACAAGTAGATAGTCATCTACTTCATACATACACACGTTACAGAATCCGTTCTCTAATAGTAATTCCACCCATTCCTCTCGGGAGATGGCCAAAAAGCAGTGCCAGCCATGGCCAAGGAACCCTTTTAAGCCGACTAAGAAGTCTATACACAAAAACCTACCCCCGGGTTTAAGCAGCCTATGAGTGGCCTGCAGACACGCTACTTGGTCCTGCATACAATGCATTGCCTGGCTGGAGACTACGTAGTCAAAGGTATCATCTGGTTCAGCAAGCTGTCCTATATCTGCTTGGCGAAACTCGACATTGCCCCCCTCGGAGTATGCCTGCTGCTGGGCTTGCTGAATACTATCCTTGGAATAGTCAAATGAGCCGGAATCAATCCCCAGTACGCGAAAGCCCTTCTGAGCCAGCTTGAGGGCTAAAAATCCTCCCCCAGTGCCTACGTCCAGGATGTAACTGTTGGGAGGTGCATCCGCCAGCAAGGACAGCAACTTTTCGGCGGCACGCTCCTTACCATCTGACTCTAATTGATGATCTCGCTCTATCTGCCGTCGCACGCGGCGGCCGTGCCAGGTTATCTGCCATTTGTTATCCGGGTTGGCCGGCTGGATAAATCCTGTCTCCAGGAGCTCTGAGAGGACCTTGTCCATCTCACCGCTACCTACCCACAATGCGCCGCTGGAGCGGTAGGAGCGATTGTCAGCGCTGCGTTGCTTGATTCCCTGTACCAGTTGCCGTTTTGTACGGCTCTGCTCGGCTAACAATACCAGCACGTAATATCGCAGAAATTCTCTGATGCTGGGGCCACTACGGGTTCGTCGCATAGCTGGCCTTCTTTACTACACCTGAGTTAATGCGGGGGTTACCAGAGAGATTGCCTGGACGGGGCACACCGCAGCACAGGCCCCACAGCCCTGGCAGCGAGCAGTATTAACTACCGCCTTTCCTGAGGCATCCAGGGAGATAGCCTGTACCGGACAGGTGGCCAGGCATCGCTGGCAGCCGGTGCACAAGCCAGTGTTGACCTGAGCAATTAGCTTAGTAGGCCTACCATAACCAGAGGGTGCTACCCTGGGTAGTTCCGGGGACCGTAATGGGGACGGCCATAGCATCGGCCTCGGATAAATTCTGCCACCTCGTCTACGCCTCTTCATAATGAACACTACCAATCTTAGGCCTGCAACCACAATGGACATCAAACCCAGTGATGCAGGCCTGGATTATCTTCGGCGACTACTGACAATTTGTAACTTACGGTAGAGGGCAGACTCCCCCAGCGCAAGAAGCACCTGACGAAGCGGAACCTGCCGGCGAATAAGCAGTTGACGAAGAGGAGCCTAGCGATGCATGAGCAACGGCGGCTGAGGCGAGCCGCCTGATGTCATTGCTTCCACAGTTAGGATACTGCGGCGGTCCAGCTTTAGAGTTGGGCTGGAGTATCTCCTGGATTTCTCCGCAGTTTTGGCATTCGTATCCGTATAGCGGCATATACTTAACTTCCTATTCCTCGTGTACCGCCAATATGTCATCCTCGCTTACGATCAGGTAATCCTCACCCTCGATCTTCACTTCTGTGCCGCCAAAGGAAGCATATATGATTATGTCACCCTCCTTGACGGCACTTTCGCCATCCTCGCTGTCTTCTACGTAAAGGCCGGCTGTTCCCACAGCGATTACTCTGCCCTCGCGGGGGCGCTCCTGAGCCGTCTCCGGCAGGATGATACCTCCTGCGCTCTTCTCCTCCGCCTCCAGCGGCTTCACGAGTGCTCTGGCACCAAGTGGTCTTAGCATGACAAACATCACCTTCCTTATTTATTCTATGTGCTGCTTTGCATCAACGTACACTCAGTCATAAACCTGCCTCAGTCTCTTTGCAGCGACTAAGGCATTGTTAGCAGTCCCCATTGCCGAGTGCTAACATAAGTATTTTACACTATCGCTTGCAATTGTCAAGACCCACATCGTTAACATCCCACATTCCCCAGATCTTTACTAAAGGCCCAGGAGTCGGTCGATCTTTGGCTTGTCAAATCCTACTATTGCCTTACTCCCAATCAACAATACTGGTACGCCCCGAATATGACGGCGCTGCAGCTCCCTTTGTGCCCGTGGATCTCTTGACGCATCTACTTCGTGGAATCGAATACCCTTTTGCCGCAAATACTGTTTCGCCGCCGCGCACCAGGGACAACTGGCGCCTGTGAAAAGTATTACCTTCTTCTGATGTGAACGTCTCATCTATATCTATATATCCTCTTCCTTTTATGGCCCAGCAACGACTGTATCGCGCTTTTACTTCAACAGCAATTGCTCAAGGCGAATCCAAACTGCACGGAGTCCCTGAGCTACTGGTCCATCTTGATATTGTACTAACGGGACCTGCTCAGCTAAGGCCTCGGTCACCGTCTCATCATAAGGCAGCTCCCCGACGATGTCAAGTCCGTGCTGGACGCAGTAATCACGGATGCGCTGGCTGTTCTCTTCGTTAATATCAGCCTTGTTTATGAGCACGGTAGCCGGGATATTGAAGTGGGCAATCAACTGGGCGATGCGCTCCATATCGTGAATACCCGCCAGATAAGGGCCATATCCACGTCGGCCAGCGCGGCCACGGTAGTGCAGCCGATCCCCGGCGAGCCATCAATCAATATGAGCGGCAAGCCCCGCTGGAGGGCTAAATCTTCGGCTTTCTGGCGGACGATAGTGACCAACCGCCCTGAGCTTTCAGCAGCGGGCAGAAGCTTGGCATGGGCCAGGAGGCCGTAGGGAGTCTCGGAGACAAACCATTGCCCGCAGGCAACAGTCTCCAACCGGAGCGCCTGATGGGGACAGGCCAGGACACATATCCCGCAGCCCTTACACGCTAACTCGTTGATGTCTTCGGTGGTAATGGCGCCAAAGCGGCAACGGCGCTCACATTCACCACATTGCTGGCAGAGACTGGTGTCACGAACGGCAATTTGGTCACCATACACATCACCCGAATCTACTAAGGTCGGATCCAACACCAAGTGGAGATTAGCGGCATCCACATCACAATCGGCAACTACTTTATGGGCAGCCAACGCGGCGAATGAAGCCAGGACGGTTGTCTCGTTTGCATAAATACCGCCCTTGAATGGCTGAGGTGGAGCTGAAACCGTGCCGGTAGTGACACACTCGGCCAGAGTATGAGAATCTTTGGAACAACCCAGCGGCGGTCGGCCCCTAGGGGGAGATGACCCCGTGGGTGGTAGTCAGGGGCCCTCACCGGCCGCCGCTAACTTCAGGGTAGAGTCTGACCTTACCACCACCTGCGGCCCATGCCCATACCACGGCCCATGCCCATGCCTCTACCACCCCAACCTATGCCACGGCCGAAAAAGCCGCGACCATAACCCATGCCCATACCATAACCGTAACCCATCATGGATGGATATGCACCATAACCCCCCATGGGATAGGCGCCATAGCCGCCGTAGGCACCGTAGGGCATGGCTGCTCCATAAGGCATACCGTAACCGTAGCCCATCATGGATGGATACGCACCATAACCCCCCATGGGATAGCCACCATAGGGCATTCCGCCACCATACGGCATCCCGCCGCTACGCACCGGGCTGTACGGGTTGCACCAGCCGCGGGCACCACCGGTCATCGGACCCATTCCTCTGGGGCCGGTTCCATTTAATCCTGGCATTGTTTTTCACCTCCTCCGCACTGAATCAACGTCGGTAATTATCCTCGCTGTTGACTTTATATCAGCTTTATTTCCATGTTAGGGGTGTGAC
>JALGTV010000135.1 GCA_029821215.1 Candidatus Zipacnadia bacterium
GTGTATGAGACGGACCTGTGGATCAAGGGGCAAGCGGGACGGCAGAGCGACCCGCGGTTAGCCCTGGAGACACTGGTGGTGGAATTATGCCAGATGTGAATGGTGACTCATCCAGCATCCATAGAGCCAACCAGCAGGCGTGGTGGCCGGAGCTGATAGGAGCCGTATGGGTGCTGACGGTCTTTGCTGCTTTCGTCCGTCAGATATTGGGTGTACTCGGCTTTTAATCACAGCTAACCGTAGTCACGGACAAATATGTTAGATTTGCTATTCTTCCTGCTGATAAGTGTGGTCGCGGCTCTGGTCGGGGCTGCCATTCGCTTCAGATAGACTCCCGACTCACCGAAGCTATACTCTATCTGCCCCTCGGTTATCTGATTATCGCCTACCTGGTGGCCGCCCTGGGCCTGATGGGGATACTTACTGCCCAGAACGTATTAGTGGGACTGGGAATACTGTTGGTAGTGGGCCTGGTGGGGAGTAGACGGGTCGGGGGGGCTGTGCGGGAGGCAATCCGCCGCGTGAGGCGGGCAATGACCAGTTCTCCGCACCGGTGGATGTATGGGTTCCTGCTACTGTGGGCAGTGATGATGCTGTTGGGGGCGCTGGTGTGGCCTGATCTGGGATGGCCTGGCTGAGCACCTGGCTATGGCAAAGTTGTGGGCCCAGGCGGGCAAGATATCCCCCCTATGGTATGACCACCATTCCCAGTTCCCGGCCACCGTGCAGATGCTGTACACGTTGGCTCACCTATTTCGTGGTGCAGTGGCAGCTAAACTGTTTCACTTCGCGTATGGAATGTTGGGGGTAGGAGCTGTTTTCCTGCTCACCCGCCGCCACATCAGTCCCTCTGCCGCCCCGTGGGCAGCGATAGTGGTAGCTACGACCCCGGTCTACACTTGGCTATGGGGAGTAGCTTACGTAGACCTGGCCCTGGTGGCCTATGTTCTTCTATCTGTCCATTTTCTACTCTCCTGGATAGAAAAGCAGAAAATATCCTATGTGGTGCTCAGCGGGACCCTGGGCGGGGCCGCCATGGCGGTCAAAATGCAGGGCATTGTCCACTTTGGAGTAATGGCCCTAATAGCGTTTTATGTTCTGTGGCGCAGCCCGCAGTACTGCCGGGCACGTCGCGGGCGGCATGTGGGGTTACTGCTGCTAGTGGCACTGATAGTGGCCGGGCCGTGGTATGTCAAAAGCTGGATAATTACCGGCAATCCCGTCTACCCGTTTGCTTATAGTATTTTCGGGGGCAAGCAGTGGTCAGCCGCCCAGGCCCAATGGTATCATCGTCATCAACAGAGCTTCGGAATGGGTGAGTTGCCCAGTAGTGCGGTAATGAGGGCTTTACCCTGGTGGAAGCGGTCATTGGTGGGTCCGCGTGAGCCGCACAAGTTATTGATAGCTCCAGTGAATCTTACTCTATGGCCGGAGGAGTTTACGGTAGAGGTGGGCAAGGTGGCAGCGATGACGCAGATGTCTGTAGGGCCACTGTATTTGATTTTCGTGCCGCTCTTGGTTATCTTTTCACCTCGACCCGGTAAACTGAAGATTCTGCTGATTATGTTTGGCATTCTGTGGCTGTGGTGGCTGTATTCTATGCAGTTGACCCGCTACCTGCTTCCTACTCTAATGCTGCTGGCGCCGGCAGCCGGCTACGGCATATACCGGAGTCTGCGGGCAGGGATAGTGCTGCGGGTTTCCGCGGGTATAGTGCTGGGGGTGTGGCTGGTGGCGGTAGTGTTGTTTAACTGGCTGATGCTCAGTCCGGCTCTTCCTGCTATTGCTGGGCAGGTTTCCTGGGATAGCTACCTGCGCCAGACACTGGACGTATATGGGCCGAGTCAGTATATCAACGATTTCACTGCCGCCGATGCCAAAATTATCACCTACGGCGAACCCCGTTGCTATTACCTACAGCGAGAGTACCTGTGGGGTGACTGGCACTACCACCAAATGATAGTTTATGATAGAATGGAAAAGTCTGAAGAGCTGATAGCTGCGTACCAGCGGTTAGGGATTACTCATATTCTGATAAATCGGAGGTATTTCGGCGTTTCCGACCGTAGTGAGCAGGCAGATAGGCGATTGCTGGCAGCGGCCATTCAGGCGGGGCACCTTAAGCTGGTGCAAAGGCTGGGAGCCGGGAACCAATACTTACTATTTGAAGTCATCGCCCAACAAGGAAAAGGGAGTAGTAGTACACGATGAAAGTAGCTATTCTGGCCGGCGGCAAAGGCATACGGTTGTATGGTGAAGGAGCAGACCAGCCGAAGGTGCTATTTCAAATAGGCTCCCGGCCGATAATATGGCACATTATGAAGCTGTACGGCAGCGCGGCCTTTAATGATTTCGTGATCCTGTTAGGGTATAAGGGAGACAGGATCATTGACTACTTCCTGCATCAGGCCCCGTATCTGGATGCCGACGTCCAAGTAACCCAAACCAGCAAGGGCATGCCCGCCGACGTGGATGTGCTTAACTATACCTCCGAGCCATGGAGGGTTACTTTATGTCGGACCGGCCTGGACTCATCCACTGGTGAGCGCCTCCGTCAAGCCCGCCAATATCTGGAGGGCGAAGAGACTTTTATGCTCACCTATGGAGATAGCCTCGGGGATATAGACATAACCGCGCTGCTGGCATTTCATAGATCTCACGGGAAGATCGGCACCCTGACCGTGGTCAGGGCGCGCTCCCAATTTGGGCACGTGTCTGCTGAGGATGATGGTCTGGTGGGAGGCTTCCAGGAGAAACCACAACTCCCCGACTGGATAAACGGAGGCTTTTTCGTATTTGAGAATGCCATATTTGATTACTTAGAGCCGGGCGATGTCCTGGAGCGAGATTGCCTGCCGCGGTTGGCGGCTGCCGGCGAGCTTATGGCCTACCGCCACGAGGGTTTCTGGGCCTGTATGGATACTTATAAGGATACCCTTATGCTCAATGAACTGTGGGACAGTGGCCAGGCGCCGTGGCGGACATGGAATGATAACCCCGGAGAGGCAGAGGGTCGACTGCAATGAGTGACAGGGAATTTTGGCAGCAACGCCGGGTATTGGTGACCGGGGCCAAGGGCTTTGTGGCCGCCCACCTTATTAAGCATTTGCTCCAGGCAGGGGCCCAGGTAGTAGGTGTGGAGCGAGATATACACCGGATAGGTTACTTTGATAGCGAAGAGCTGGGCGGGGCCATTGAGCTGGTGGAGGGTGACTTGAGCGACTATGAGCTAATGGAGAGTGTGGTAGCCCGGTATGACGTGCAGACCATAATTCATCTGGCAGCTCAAGCGCTGGTGGCAATGGCTAATGAAGATCCATTGCCCACCTTTGACACTAACATTCGGGGTACTTACGTAATGCTGGAGGTGGCCCGGCGCGCTTGGGAGGAGGGCCGCGGCAGTGTGGAGGGAGTGGTCGTGGCCAGCAGCGATAAAGCCTATGGGGCGCAAGAGCAACTGCCCTATACCGAGGATGCGCCGCTGCGCGCTCAGCATCCGTATGACGCGTCCAAGGCATGTGGCGACATACTGGCCCGTACTTATGCCCATACCTATGGGTTGCCGGTAGCCGTAGTCAGATGTGCCAATATCTACGGCCCAGGAGACTTGAATTTCTCGCGGCTAATCCCGCACACAATACGCACAGTGTTGGAGGGCCAGCGGCCCCAAATCCGCAGTGATGGCACTCCCCAGCGTGACTACTTATTCATTGATGACGCGGTCCGTGGCTACCGGTTGGTGGCCGAGCAATTGAATAAGCCCCAGGTACGCGGCCAGGCTTTTAACTTGGGGACAGGAGAGCCGGTGTCGGTGCTGGAACTGGTGGAGCAGATTATCCAAATCACCGGGGCCGGGGAGATAAGGCCACAGATACTGGCCCAGAGTTGGGGGGAGATTGATCAGCAATACCTGGACGCCAGCAAAGCAAAGAAGGTTCTGGGGTGGGAGCCGCGGGTTGAGCACAATGAGGGTCTGAAGATGACAATTGAGTGGTATCGGCGGCACCTGCCAGACATACCGGCTGCTCAGAGTAACACTAATTGATGATTCTATCTATTATTGTTCCGGTCTATAACGAGCGCGATACCATACTGACAGTACTGCAACGTGTCCAACAGTTGCCAGTGGATAAGGAAATTATTGTTATTGATAATTGTTCTACCGATGGGACCCGGGAGTTGCTTCAGGAACTGGATGATGATAATTTACGGGTAATTCTACAGCCGCACAACCTGAAGAAGGGCAATTCTGTCAAAAAAGGTATAAAGGCGGCCCGGGGGATGTACACGGTGGTGCAGGATGCCGACCTGGAGTATAATCCCCAGGATTTGGTGAGGATGCTGACAGTTGCGCAGCAGCCGGAAGTAGCGGCGGTGTTTGGGTCGCGTGTCTTGGACACCGATCAACGCAGCAATGGCTTGCGCGAGCAGATTTTTTCGTGGTCACGGCGGGTGTTAAGTGGATTGCACCGGCTGCTGTACAGGAGCCAGTTGACCGATGTGGCTGCTTGTTACAAGATGGCCCCGACCCAACTGCTGCAGAGCCTGAAGCTGCGCTGCGATGGTTTTGATTTGGATTTCGAGCTGGCGGCAAAGCTGGCCAAAGTAGCCCACCAGCAGGACTGTAAGGTAGTGGAGATACCTATATCTTATCATCCACGAGGCATAGATCAAGGGAAGAAATTGCGGTGGTGGGATGGCATAGGGGCGGCTTGGGCATTGTTTAAGTACCGATTGGTGGATTGAGAAGGGCAGAAAACCAATGAGGAATAGGCTCGGACTTATTGTAGCGGTGGCCGGGGGTGTAGTGGCGATAATAGTGGTGGTTAGCTTGGTGGGGCAGGTAAGGGTGTCTCCACCGGAGGAGACGGTTGAACCGGGGCCACAACCAAAGGAGTCAGTGGGCCAGCCCCAGGAACTGCAAATTGAGGGCACCGAGGTCACCCAGAGAGATGAGCAGGGCAACATAATCTGGCAGGTGCGCGCCGCCGGGCAACTCAACTACGATGAAAGCAGCCAGACACTGCAGGGTGAGGACATCCACTGGGAACTGATGAGGGCGGGCCGCGAGAAGCTGATAGTGGAAGCGCCCCGATTCGCGGCCCAAGACAAG
>JALGTV010000136.1 GCA_029821215.1 Candidatus Zipacnadia bacterium
CCTGCCCTGCAGATTATTGCGCGATGTTGGTGAGGCGACTTGCTCGCTCATAGGATATCCTCCTTAGGCTCTATGTACCATATTAACCTGCCCACTCTTTGATTGCAAGGTATGCCAAAAGTCCAGACCTCATGCAGAGCACGGCACTGGTTGGCGAGAAGTGGCGCCGTACAGCGGCTGGCTCTGATTGCAATGAGTTTCTAACTCACAGTGGAACTACCGCTCACTATCCACCGGGATAGCCGCCACGAGGAGCAAGGTGAATAAGTTAATAACAGAGAGCAGACCTGGGGATGTTGAGTCATTCGCCGCGGCGCTGTTCTACTTGATTCTTTTCGGCTCGCACAGGTGCTCGGCGCTTACGGCGGTGCGGCCGCAACTATTGCAGATATACAATAGTTCCTGCACTTTGCCCTCACACAAATGCCGCTTGTTGACGATGAGAGCACCCACCGCTGGTCCTCGCGACCGATCGGAGTGCACATGTGCCCGTCAGGACCAGTTTGCTCCCCACACGTGGGACAAATATGGTTATTCTGAGAAGACATAAACTCCGCCTTCCTTTCCCCGTTGAGGCGACCAGGTTTGTGTACCTTGCCAACGTAAACTGTAAGGCTCGCGATGATTTCGGCCAACGCTCATTTCGTAGTCCACAGGCATTGCCCTGCTAAATGTATCAGCCAGGCGCAGAAATGAACAGATTCAGGTTAGGTGCCCTGACCACTGAGAATAATGGGCACGGCCGCCGCCAGATCGGGAGCCTGGAAATCAGGCGGTACTATCATCTTCTGCTGCTGGCGTTGACGTAGCTGGTCAGTAGAGTGGGTATGGAGGAATATGGTGGTGCAGCCCACCGCATGGCCGGCCTGGATGTCGCGGGCAGCATCACCCACAAAATATGACCGCTGTAGGTCCAGCCCCCACTTGGCCGCGGCTTTCAGCAGCAACCCTGGCCTAGGTTTGCGGCACCGGCAGCCGTCGTCAGGCGAATGAGGGCAGACCTGGATACCTAAGATGCGGCCACCGGCGCGAGCTATTTCCAGTTGCATCTTAGTATGTATATCCTGCAGCCGCCGCCGGGACATTATCCCCTGCCCGACACCAGACTGGTTGGTTATTACATATATTTCTAATTTGGCCTGGGTCAGTTGAGCAATAGCGGACAGAGCACCGGGATAGAACTGGAATTCCTCCCAGCTTTTGACGTAATCGCGCCCGTCCCGGTTTATTACTCCATCGCGGTCTAACAGTACTGCTGGTTTCAAACGCATTAATGCATTTCCTTTGCTGAGATATGAGTGAAGGCCCCAGAAGTAGGAAAAAAGCTGCCTATGGCGAATGTTAACAGTGTGGTAGCATCAGATACATTTTATGGGAAGCTATATGATGTCAGATTTGTCACCCGCCGAAACAATCCCAGTAGCTATGACTATCGCCGGCACCGATTCGGGCGGTGGGGCCGGGATTGCTGCCGATTTGAAGACCTTTGCCGCGCTGGGCGTACATGGAACTTGCGTGGTCACCGCAGTGACCGCCCAGAACACTCAGGGCGTGCAACAGACCCACTCCCTGCCCGCAGCCCTGGTCAGCGCCCAGATAGATTCTATCATAACTGACCTGCCTTGTCATGCCGCCAAGACCGGAATGCTGGCTACCGCCGAAATAATCACTACCGTGGCCGAGCGAGTGCGGGCTCATCACATCACGCCGCTGGTGGTGGATCCGGTGATGGTAGCCACCTCCGGCGGGCGCTTGATTGAGGAGGAGGCAGTGGAAGCTCTGCTGAAAGAGCTGTTGCCCTTAGCCGATCTCCTGACTCCCAATATGGCTGAGGCCAGCGTTCTACTGAGCCAGCCAGTTGAGAATCTCCAGCAGATGCAGGCCGCGGCCCGCCAACTTTGTGAGCTGGGCCCACGGGCGGTAGTCATTAAGGGGGGGCATCTGCCTGGCGCGGCGGTGGATGTGCTGGTAGACAGCCGCACCGGTCAGGCTCACCAACTGCGGGGGCCGCGGATGGATACAGCCGGTACCCACGGCAGCGGATGTGTATTTGCGGCGGCGGTGGCAGCAGCGTTAGCCAAAGGAGCTGAGTTATCTGCTGCCGTCAGGGAGGCTAAGGACTTTGTCACCCAGGCAATCGCCACTGCCCTTCCCATTGGCAAAGGGCCAGGGCCGGTTAACCCCGGCGGCTTAGTGTGAGATGGTAGGAAGTGGCCGGTAATGCCAGATGACAATAGCGATAATAAGCAGCATTACTTCTCCCCCCAGCCCCAGGTGGCTTCAGAGCCCGTTCAGTTTGAGACCACCGTTCGGGGGCTGACTTTTTCCCTGGTCTCTGACCGGGGAGTGTTCTCCCACGGTGCGGTGGATAATGGCAGCCGGCTACTGGCTGAGACTATGCAGCTCCCGCAGCAGGGACAGATACTGGACTTGGGTTGTGGCTGGGGGATATTGGGCATGGTGGCGGCCAAGTTGTCACCAGATGCCCATATAACCTTGATAGACGTAAACGAGCGGGCGACGGGATTGGCCGCAGACAACCTGAGGAGGAATCACATCGGTAATGCCAAAGTAATATACGGGGATGGGCCGGTGGCCCTGGGAGAACAGCGGTTTGATGCCATTGTCTGCAATCCGCCCATCCGAGCGGGCCGACAGCAAGTACTAAGGCTCATTGAGGACGCCGCAGGTCGGCTGACAGAAGGTGGGAGCCTGTGGCTGGTGGTCCGCACTGATAAGGGAGCCAAGACTTTGGCGCGGGAGATATCTATATGGTTGGCTGACGTAGAAACTGTGGCTATAAAAGGCAGCTACCGAGTGTTCCGATGTGACAAATAACCAGCGGAGGTGAACCGAAGTGACAGTATGGGAAGCAATTCAGAAGCGTTTTAGTGTCCGACAGTATCAGGAGAGGCCGGTGGAGTCCGAAAAGCTGGACCGGGTGTTGGAAGCGGCGCGGTTGGCGCCCTCAGCAGGGAATCGCCAGGAGTGGCGCTTTGTGGTGGTTACCGACGCGGATATGCGGTCGGCGTTGGTAGCAGCAGCCAATGGGCAGAGATTTGTGGGCGAGGCGGCGGTAGTCATCGCTGCGTGCGCAGTAGGTACTGACCACGTAATGCCCTGCGGCCAACTTTCGTATCCCATTGACGTGGCCATCGCCCTAGAGCATATCGCCTTGCAGGCCACCGAGGAGGGCCTGGGCACCTGCTGGATTGGTGCCTTCAACGAAGATAGGGTCAAGGAGCTACTAAGCATTCCTGAGTCGGTGCGGGTGGTTGAGCTGATGACGCTGGGATATCCAGCGATTAGTGGCGGAGCCAAAGACCGGCTACAGCAACAGGAGATTGTAATGTACGAAGGCTGGAGGGATTAGTGGCCGCTGGGTAGGACGAATAGCGGAAGGAAATAATGAGAGCAGTGTTATTCTGGTTTAAGGCCAGCCGACCGGAGTTCTTCACCGCTTCGGTGGTGCCGGTAGCAGTCGGGGCAGCCGCTGCCTATCATAACAGCGGACAGATGCTGTGGGGCTATCTGTTGCTTACCCTCCTGGCTCTGGTGCTGCTGCATGCGGCCGCCAACCTGGCCAATGACTACTACGATCACCTCAGCGGCAATGACGAGGTCAATGTTGAATATGTGAGCCCTTTCACGGGTGGCAGCCGCTTGATACAGCAAGGTCGGGTCGCCCCACGAGCAATTCTCCTGGCCTCACTTATCTGCCTGTTTATCGGCAGCCTGATGGGTTTGTACCTGGTCTGGATGCGGGGCTGGCCAATATTGGTGCTGGGGGCAGTAGGTGGGCTGTCCGGCTTTTTCTACACAGCGCGACCGTTGCAGTTGGGCTACCGGGGCATAGGTGAGCTGTTTATTGGCCTGGACTTTGGCATCTTGCCAGTGCTGGGGGCTTACTATGTACAGTTGCAAGAGTTTTCAGTGGCAGCGCTGGCTGCGTCTCTGCCGGTAGCATTTCTCATTATGGCTGTCCTGTGGATAAACCAGTTTCAGGACTTCACGGCCGATAAGGCAGTGGACAAGCGGCACTGGGTAGTGCGGCTGGGCCGACACCGCGCCAGCTATGTCTATGCAGGAATGATAATCTGTGCGTATGTAAGCCTGCTGGCCAGTATAGCAATGGGCTGGCTGCCTCAGTTAGCCATATTGCCCGTGATTATGCTTCCGTTGGCAGTTTTTGCCGTCAGAACAGCTTTTGCTCACTATAACAATCCCAGCCAGCTTACGCCGGCCAATGCGGCCACCATCGCGCTGCACCTGCTGGCCGGACTGTTGCTGGCCGCCGGGCTGGTGGTAGACTGGTTCGTGGCGGCCAGTCTTATTTAGGGGGCAGGTGCAGGGCGCGGCCCAGGCCGGCCAGGGCCGCCTCGCCAATGGCCTCGGCCATAGTGGGGTGACTGTGAATAGTCTCGGCGACCTCATCCAGTGTCTGCTGGGTCTGGATCGCCAACACAACCTCGGCAATCAGTTCGGTGGCACTCGGCCCGACAATAGTACCGCCAATTATCCGATTAGACCCCGCCTCGGCTATCAGTTTGACGAATCCCTCGCGCTCGCCGATAGCCGCCGCCTTGCCCACAGCCGCGAAAGGGAATTGGCCGATGGTGATGCCCAGCTCCTGGTCTTGAGCCTGGTGCTCCTGCACACCGACCGAGGCGATCTCCGGATGAGTGAAGATGCAGCCGGGTACGGCATCGTAATTGACTTGCCCACCCTCGCCCAGAGCGTTCTCTACGGCGGCTATACCTTCATGGGAAGCCAAATGAGCCAGCCCCGCCCCGCGCAGACAGTCACCAGCCGCATAGATGCCGGCAATATTAGTCTGCAGCGTCTCATCAACCTGGATGCGACCCCGGTCGGTCTGAATACCTACTTCCTCCAGCCCCAGGTCTTCGGCATCTGAGATGCTGATAACTTTGGACTGGCAATAGATTTCTACTCCATTTCTCCTCAGGGCGCGGGCCAGCACTTCAGAGGCCTGAGGATCTTCAGCCGGCATCACTCGGTCCAGCATCTCAATGATTGTCACGCTGGTCCCGAAGGCCGCGTAGATTTGAGCGAATTCACAGCCGACATAACCCGCTCCTACTATCACCAGAGACTCAGGTGGACCGGGTAGGTCTACTACCTCGTCGCTGGTGAAGATGTTATCTCCGTCTGCTCCGGGAATAGGCAGTTGCAGGGGAACTGAACCGGTGGCCAACACGATTTGGTCAGCCGACAACTCGGTGGTCTGCTGGTCAGAGGTAATCAGTACTTCGTTAGCGCTGGCCAGACGACCGTGACCGGTAAAAACCTCCACATTGTTAGCCTTCATAAGCGTGGTCACACCGGAGACAAGCAGCTTGACCGCCCGGTCTTTGTGAGCGCGAACGCGTTTCAAGTTTATATCGGGCGGGCCGAAGTCAATACCAAAGCGCTTAGCAGATTCGGCCATCTGCAGAAGTTCGGCACATTTAATCAGGGCCTTGGAAGGGATGCAGCCGCGATTGAGGCAGGTGCCTCCCAGGTCCCTTTGCTCCACCACGGCGGTATGGGCGCCTAATTGTGCCGCCCGAATGGCGGCAACATAGCCGGCGGGTCCGCCACCTACGATGGCAATGTCAAATCTGTCAG
>JALGTV010000137.1 GCA_029821215.1 Candidatus Zipacnadia bacterium
AGGGGTACATCTTGAGGGGGCAACACCATAAACGACGGGGGGTAGTGATAGTTCTGGTGACCATAGCACTGGTAGCCCTGTTGGGACTGGCCGCCCTGACTATTGATGTGGGGCAGCTGTGTATCGCCGCCCAGACCGTTCAAGATACGGTGGATGCGGCCGCGTTGGCCGGAGCCAGCCAGCTCCCCACGTTCAGCGCGGCGCGGGACCAGGCCGAACTATACGTAGCCGCCAATAATGAAGGTCGGGGCTTCCAAGTGCAAATCACGCCAGAAGATGGGGTAGTATACTATGGCCCGGGCACTACGGTGCCAGACTATGGCCAGTTGGATAGTAAAAGTCATGCCCTAAAAGTTACTGGGCAGGTTGAGGTGACTTATGCCTTTGCCAAGGTCTTCGGATTAGAGTCAGCCCTAATCACCAGAAGTGCCACAGCGATGCAGGAACCGGGTGACACCCCCACCACCGTATTTGCAAACAATGAAAGCGAACACGCCATAATCTTCTCCGGGGATGACGTGGAGATAAATGGTCTCGTTCACTCCAATGGTGGCATTGATGTCACTGGCAGCAACACAACGTTCCACGATCCCGTGGAGTACTTTAATATTCTCCGAGATACCTCGGGCTCATCTACCTACGAGGCTGGGTGCGAACAGCATCCCAAGCGGGAGTGGCCCATAAACTACACAGCAAGCGATTTTGAACCTTACGACTACGTCATTGATGGTGACTGGGAGCCCACAACGGCAAACCTGACACTGGCACCGGGAAACTACTTTGTGAACGGTAATGTGAAGTTCAGAGGAGACTACTTGGTGGCCGAAGACTGCACCATCGTAGCAACCGGCAATATTCACTTAGCGGGTAATGCCCCCACGTTCACTCCGCACGACAAAGATGTCTCTCTGTACTCCCTACAGGGTGATATTAAGGCGACTGCCGATGGCGCTGAGGTGGACGGTATTCTTTTTGCTCCTAACGGCCACATAGACTACCTCGGCGACGGTCAGCGAATGGTCTCCCTCATCGCCCAGACAATCTCTTTTTACGGCAACAACGTAGATATAACTGGTGTCCCGGGGACGTCCCTGCTTCCCGATGTACGGTTGATTAAATGAATCCGAGACTGCCTGACCACGGTTGGCAGGATGTAATAGGTATGGTAGAGGGTGGAGAACTACTGTGCCTGCCGAACTGATTACTAAGCACTAAATCCCCCAGACTGTGAAAATGGTCAAATAGGCACATGCTGAACCGGGCTGTATTGTGGTGCCGCCCCCGCCTAATCAAATAATCATATGTTCACTTAATCATATGTTCACTGGTGCGGTTAGGTGAGCAAACTTCTCAGCGCATCATACTCGTGCCGAGCAATGTCCACCGCGCTCATCTGTTCATCCGGCTCGCGGTGACACTCGGCTGACAGATAGCCATCGTATTCTGATTCCTGTAGCCAGTTGACAATGCTCTGGTAGTCCACATCCCCTTCGCCCAGCAGCAGTTGGTAGATATCTTCACCGGTGCGCTTGTCAGCGTCCTTAACCTGCACATTCCACACCAGGTGGCCAAAACGCTCCAAGGCCTCAATTGCGTAATACTTGCCCATTCGGTACAGATTGCCCGGGTCATAATTGATACCCAGGTTGGGCCGGTCTACCAGATATATCAGCTCCAGAGTGGAATCTACAGTCGCCGATAGGCCCCAGTTATTCTCAATTATCACACCTAATTCCCGGCCCAGGGCTAAATCGCAACACTGGCTGATGTAATGAGCACTGCGGTACCAGTGATCGTCGCGGGCCTGGATAGGATCATTAGGGCCGCCGGGAATGACCCGAATCAGGTTGCACCTCAAGGCATCAGCGATGTCCATATAGCGCTTAAATGCTTCTATTTCCTGCTGGCACTGTTCGTCACTGCGTTCGGCAAACCGGCCCACATAAGTACACAGGGTCACCGCTTCCATGCCTGCATTGCTCAGCAGCTTGGCTGTCTCCTGAACCTTGCCATCTTTGACATCCTCGGGCAGATGGTTAGCCGTGCCAAATATTTCCATGCCCTGGTAGCCAATAGACGCGGCGATTTGGATAGCTTCGGCCAGGTCATAATCTTGCAGTATCTTAGAACAGAGCGCAATCTGAATGGCCATGGTTGGTTGCCTCCAAGCATAACCGGATAATTGTGGTACTTTTCACTTCTACCGGAAACAGTCCCCGCGCGTAGCGCAGGTTCTCAACCTGCGCGGGGCTGGGGAGGCGAGGTTACGGTTCGGCAAGCTCACCGTCCTGAGCCTGCCGAAGGAGAGAACCTCGCCTACGCGACAGGATCATAACGTGACAATATTCCAGTCCCCATGATCCTTCCTGTAGCCGGCTACAGCTTTTCTAACTTGGCATACTGGGCCAGGAGTTTCTTTACGCCCTGGTCGGGAAATGCCGCTACAATTACTGCCTCTCCACCTTCGCCTTCTATGGTGACTACTCGCCCCTCCCCGAACTTGGGATGGCGAACTTTATCACCAACGTGATAGGCAATTGGCTGGCTTGATGGAGACTGGTTAGCTCCAGGCGTCGCGCTGCTCGTGGCCCGCGATAGTATTTTGGTGAGGTCCAGCCGGCGACCACTCATACGCATCTCCGGGGCCTCCTCCGGCGGCTCCACCAGGCGGGGGCCGGTGGCACGAGCCAGTTGCCCCCGACGCTGGACGGCCTCGTCAGGCAAATCTTCCAAGAACCGGGACGGCTGCATTTGCTGAGTTTCGCCGAAAATGGTCCGCCGGTGACAGTGGGTCAGATATAGCCGCTGTTGGGCGCGAGTCATACCTACGTAGCATAGCCGGCGCTCCTCCGCCAGTTCAAACTCATCGCCCATACTCCGGTAATGGGGGAGGAGATTCTCATCAAGGCCGGCGATAAATACGGTGGGAAACTCCAGCCCCTTGGCACTGTGCAGGGTCATCAGCGATACCGCCGTGCTCAGGTCCTCGGCTTGATCTATATCCGAAATCAGGGCGATATGCTCTAAGAACGCAACCAGTGAATTGTCAGTGTGGTTTTTCTGGAAGCGGGCGGCCGCGGTGACAAACTCCTCCACATTCTCGGCCCGGCCGGCATCGTCAGCCCGGCCCGACTCCTGCAGCCGCTGCAGATACCCGCTACGGGTAACTACCTCGCGCACAAACTTGGCCAGAGGCAGTTGCTCTTTGCGTTTTTGCAGCGCTGTCATCATATCGTAGAAATCAGCCGCTGCATGCTGTTGGGGCTGGCGCAGCTCGTCCAATTCACTGGCCAGTGCGCAGGCCTCCAGCAAGGAAAGACCCTGCTTCTGAGCTTGTCTGCTCAACACCTGTAAAGTCTTAGCCCCAATGCCTCGGGAGGGATTGTTAATGATTCGTCTTAGCGACACCGAATCTACCGGGTTTTGCATCACTTTCAGATAAGCAATTATGTCCTTGATTTCAGCTCGCTCGTAAAAACGCACTCCCCCCACAATTTCGTAGGCAATATTGGCATCTAACAACGCCTCCTCAAAAGCCCGCGACATCGCGTTGGTGCGATAGAGAATAGCGAAATCCCCCGGCTGGGCCTGGCCCTGATATATCTGCGATTGAATCACTCTGACCACCCACTCGGCCTCTTCCTGCTCGTTTATCGCCCGATAGACAAGCGGGACCTCGCCGGCAGGAGCATCAGTCCATAGCTTCTTGTCGGCGCGGGCTGGATTGTGGCGAATTACTTCATAAGCACACTGCAGAATATTGGGAGTGGAACGGTAGTTTTGCTCCAGGGTGAAGACCTGGGCTTCGGGGAAATGTTCTTCAAAGTCCAGAATCAGCCGCACGTTCGCTCCCCGCCACCCGTAGATGCTCTGGTCATCATCCCCTACTACGCAGAGATTGTGGTGCTTCTCAGCCAGCAGCTTGAGCAGCGCGAACTGGGCGAAGTTAATGTCCTGGTATTCATCCACTAAGATATAGCGGAAACGGCTCTGATACCTATCGCGAACCTCCTCGGATTCTCGCAGCAGATGCACAGCACTCATTATCAAATCATCAAAGTCCAGAGCATCGCTGGCCGCCAGTTGCTGCTGATAGTGGCGGTACACGCGCTTGGCCATTTTCTCCAGGGGTTTGTTGCGGTGCGGCTTATAGTCGGCAGGACTCATTAGTTCGTTCTTGGCGTTGCTAATCTCATAGTGAATATCCACCGGCGAATACTGCTCGGCGTCAATATCAAGCGCTGATAGACTGTCTTTAATAAGAGCGCGTTGGTCGGCCTCATCATAGATGACGAAATTGGGGGATATGCCGATGGCTGCTCCGTCTACCCGCAGCATCCGGGCGCACAGCGAGTGGAAGGTGCTGGACCACAGTTCCCGCGCCTGCTCACCGATAAGCTGCTCAATGCGCTCTTTCATCTCGTTGGCCGCTTTATTGGTAAAGGTTACCGCCAAAATCTGCTCAGGCGGTATGTCCAACTCATGGACCATATAAGCAATACGATAGGTCAGCACGCGCGTCTTGCCACTGCCAGCACCGGCAAATATGAGCACCGGCCCTTCTATGGCCTGCAC
>JALGTV010000138.1 GCA_029821215.1 Candidatus Zipacnadia bacterium
CGAAATTTCATCTCTCCCGGGCGGTCCTCATAATTAACCTGCATAATAAACTGCACCGGTCGGGGCCCGGCGGCCCACCAGCTATACCGGGTCGTCTCAAATATTCTACTCAGTTGCCAACCATGGGTCAGGGCGTAGTTGTCAGGCAGAAGGAGGTCAGCAATCTGGCCGTAGACATAATAGTTAGCTGGTCCGAGGGTCAGGTCGACGACTATGGCGGCCGGGGTTAAGGGGTCAGCCTGCCGACACAGGACATATCGGCGAATCATCTCCGGAGCATTGTGGCCAATTCGCTTGCCCACAGGCAGAAGCTCACCATCTGCGTCCTTAGCACCCCAATCGCTACAGTCAGGCTCGTCGTGCAGGGCATAGCAGTAAAGGGCAGGATGGCCGCGGACCTCGGGTGCGGGGATAAAGGGCTCGACGTTAGTATAGTAGAAAGCCCGCATTCCGTAGGTAGCAAACTTATCCAGTAGGCTGCGGTCCTTCAGGGCAGTGTGGAAAAGACCCAGGGAGTTGAAGCCAAGCCGAGTGAGAGTGTCCAGGTCACCGGGCTGGAGGCGACAGGCATCTGAACTTTTTTGGAGGTAGCGAAACTTGACTTCATAGATGCCCAGTGGCACATCGCCATCCAGTGTCCGCAGGGTCCAGCCTACCTGGCGGCCCTGAGCATCCTCCAGCAGGTAGGTGTGTATAGAACTGCGTTGCAAGGGTGAAGTGAGCCGCAACACAATGGGGCTGACGCCCGCAAAAAAGTCCGGGGCCAGTAGCTGGCAACGGCTGGTTACATCCTCGCCATCCAGCCACACGCGGCGGATGGCTGGCGGGTCAGGAACAGTGGCTTGCGCCACCAGGAAAACTTCCTGGCCCTGTTGGCTCCAGGCCACCGTCTGGAGGCGAACGGGTAGCGGCATGACCGAAATTGGCACAGTCTGAGGGGGAGAACCCTCGGCAGTCACCGTCACCACCAGGTCTTCCTCCTGGGGGCTGCGCAGTCGCACCGAGACCTGTCCTATCTGGCCGGGGGGCAATTCCGCCGGCAGGCACCGCCACCACACCAGCTCCAACGTGTCCAGCAACTCCTCACCGCCCACCGGCTTTACACTGGTCACCTGCGGAGCCACCGGTCGGCTTGATTGGTTGGTGACAAAAATATGGATGGTCCCGGCAGTGTCGCCCCGCTCGGTGAAACTCTCTAACCCCGCGAAACTCTCGGTCCATTCATAAACCGGCTGGTAGAAGCCTCCGGATGTGGCGAGGATGTCCTGCTGCCAATAAGCGCTGCCTATCTGCAACTGCGCTTGCGCTGGCCCGCAACAAAGAATCATCATTACTAATCCTCCCAGGCTCAGCATACTTAAATTTCGTGACATTTTATGATGCTCCTTTCAAGCAGAGGTTATGAAATCGGTATTTCCCATTTGCCTGTACTCGACTGATACATTCTTCGAAGCTGTGATCAATTTTTGCTTGTGCTGACGACGTAAGTGCAAAAATCAATAATTCATATAGCCAGACCCTATATGGTATCTGTGCGCCCCTGTTAATTCAACTGGAGCAATAGATGTTTAAGGTTGACTAGTAGCTCATCTAACATTGCTTCGGCCTTCTCCAGCAAGATGGCCATCTCGTCTACGAGCGAAGCCTGAAGTGCCAGATTACGGTCACCAGTGACGCCGGCTTCGGGAGATGATGGCCTTCTCCTCCAATCGCCGCTTTTTTTCACGACTGACGTCCCAACAGCACCTCTATTACGTGGTCCTCGCCGACTCTAAGATCAGCGACGGGGATGGCCGCCACCGTTCTGCCTAGATGGCTATCGTGGTAGCGGCAGTCAATAGGTTGGCCGTCGAGCTTGAGGCTAACAACGCCGTACTCAACATGCTCCGGGCTGCGGATCTGGAGATGGTATCGCCCACCAAGGAACCTTACATCTGCGCCGATACCCTCCCAATCCGCGGGGATACAGGGATCAATCACCAAGTGCCGCAGACCTGGTCTAAAGCCTGCCATACCCTGATAGCAATTGCGCAGAGCTGTCGAGATGCTGCCGGAAAGGAATGTGGCCCCGCCCTGACCGTCAAACCCAGGGGCTTCCTCCCACTTGTTCACCACAGCATAGGGCGCGGTCTTCGCGACGTCAACAGGATGAGCCTGCTGGTCGTAGGAGAACATATAGCGCAGGATTTGGTGGAGCATTGTGCCGCGTCCCGCGGTCCACGCCGCCCGGCCCAGGAAGCCGTGCGAGCCGTGGTTGTACACCGATCCGTTCTCACTTAGCCCGCCGAGCAGGTCGCCCTGGCCGATCCGCCCCAGTTTGTCAATGGGCGGGTCGCCAATGGGCGGATAGAACAGGCGCCAACCGTGGGGCCCCTTCAGGGCATCTATCGCGTCGAAGATACGGTCACGACTACTGGCGTCCAGTAGGCCAGCGATGATGGCGAATGAGTTGACGGGCACGTTGAGCCGAGATTGGCCATCGGGATCATGCGGAGAAAAGACCCATTGCCCGGCATCGGTGAAGACGCCGTTGAAGTATCCCAAGTGATTGAGCGCGTGCTCCAGCAAATTGGCGCGGAGGTCTTGGGCGGCAGCACGAAGCTCTTCTGCCTGGGCCAGAAGGTGTTCAGGATAACCGATTTCCACCAGATACTCAAGCAGTTCAGTCGCCTGTTCGAGGCCGAGCACAGCCTGGCAAGAGACCATGACCGATTCGCCACGCCCTTCGAGCCCGGCCCGATTTATTGAGTCGTTCCAGTCACCCCCGCGTATCTTGCACAGACCGTGCTCACCAATATTCTCGGGCGCGATGTAGTACCGCAACAGCCTGAGCGTGTGGTCCAGCACTGTGGCGGGATTGTCTATATCCAGCCAACCCAGTTCTTCGTCAAGGATGGCGAAATCGCGTGTGTAGCACAGGTATTCGTGCAGCAACTCCCCGACCCAAAGCCCCGAGTCTACATACGGGCGGGCATCATGTTTGCCCTTGGGCCCGGCAGTACTGTACTGCCGGAGGAACCAGCCATCGGAGCGCTGGCAGGCCAGTATCTCCAGTAGCCGGTCCCGCGCCAGTTCCCGATCCAGCGGAACCATACCGGTGGCGTCCTGCGCCGCGTCCCGTGTCCCGCGCATTCCGGTAGGCCAGCCCCTGTCCAGTAGGCTTACCCAGAGCAACTGTAGCGGGAGGAACTCGCCCACATAGCGGTTAAGGCACTCATCCGGGGTGTTTAGACTGCGTATGGTAAAGAGCTTGGCATACCGGGTGCTCAACTCCTGGAGCGCTTGAGCCCGGACACCGGGATCGAGGTATCGGGACAGTTTCTTCACCTGTGATTGCGGAGGCAGTCTGCCATCGCCATTATGAGCCAGCTCACCAAAGACGAACGTAAAGTCAAACCTGGCTCCCGGTGCCAGGGAGATGTCTCGTTCAAGTGCCGCGAGTGGCGGCTGAGCAATGATACTGTTTTCGCGGGTAATGTCGCCGTAGTCGGGAAGCTCGCCCCCAACTAGGCGCCGCGCCAGTGTGCCATGCCACACCGCCTCCGGCGAGTGCCAATCACCTTTGCCGATGAACCGGTTGGCGGATACTTCAAAAGCCGCAGCGTCCAGGTCGGAAACAGCCGCAGCGTACCATCTCCTGGCCGGCTCCCCGCCAGGATCGCGGCATTGGAACCAGAATGTGGGTATCCCGTTCACCTGGCAAAACGAGGCTGTCTGGTAGTGATGAGGGATGTTCCAGGGGGCCAGGGAGAACGCCGTCATATGAGGCTTGAGCACTGGCATAACAACTATGTTCTTCGGTTCATTGCCGGCATTGGCAATTGCCACACTCATCACTACCGCCCTGTCACTCGGCGGCACCCACAGCTCGGTCTCTACCACCAGATTGCTGTTACGCACACGATAGAGCACTTTTTCCGGCGAAAAGGTACAACTGTACTCCTCGGGCTCAATGGACGGCTCTACCAGAGGAATCGTCGGTAGCCAGAAGTTGCTGAAAGTTTCGCGCTGGCCCTGGGCCTCGGACAGAATCCAGACGAACATACTCGGTGCTGACTGGCCCTGCTCCTGGCGAAACAGCGCCGGGCCGCTCGGTGGGGCCAACTGCAGGTAGCCATTGCCATCGTGGTGTATGCGCAGCAGTATGTTCCCGTTGGTATAAACGTAGTCCCAGGTGGTGGGCAGATGATACTGTGTACACCTGAACGCCGCCGGTGCATCGAGGAATTCGCCATACCCCTGGAGATCGATTTCTGTCAGCCTCATCAGTCTATCCTCTATGGACAGAAGAGATCGCGAAGCCGCGGGAGGCTATCCCACTCGTGGTAGAAAGCGACTGCCAGGTCCTGCAGCACTAAGCGGAAATACCCACTGCCCCCCAGACAGACAATCTTCTTATGAGCCATCTTTATTCGCGCCTTTAACAGTTAACCGAGATTATCAGCAATCATCCACAGGGTATTATAGTATTCGCCCTGCACGGCGAGCTCTTGCCGGGAGGCTTCAATCATCTACCGCCCCGTTGCCGCCCCGCTGTGCCAGCTCCCGGCGATACTCACTTTCCAGCCTGACTGTGCCAACCAGCAGGAGTGCACCCGCCTTCAGCTCTGGCAGCACCACTGCTACGCCGTCCTCTTCACGCTGTAGGGGCAGCGTCGTTATCTTACCGGCTTCCACTTGGCCCACAAAGTTGGGCTGTAGCCAGGGTGTGGAGGGGATGCGCACCTTGAGGTTGTGCAGCGTCTGGTAGCGGAAATCTTCC
>JALGTV010000139.1 GCA_029821215.1 Candidatus Zipacnadia bacterium
TGGCTTCGGTCAGGCTCATCGGCTCATTAACACAAGAGAACAGGGCGGTGAACCCATGCTCATATAATTCCGCTGCCTCCGGCGCAACACTGCCGCCGATGCCAATAACAGGTATATTCAGCTCCTGGCCCAGCTTAGCCGCTGCACTGGGGGCCTTGCCAAAGGCCGTTTGCCGGTCAATGCGGCCCTCACCAGTGATTATCACGTCAGCGCCTGCCGCTTTTTCCCGCAGCTTCACCACTTCGGATACAATTTCCACACCTGATTCCAGTGAAGCGTCAGCGAACGCCAGCAGGCCGGCCCCCAGTCCCCCGGCAGCTCCGGCCCCGGGTATTTCGGCCACCGACTTGCCCAGCGCTGCTTCCAGGACCTGAGCGGGGGTAGCGCCCTTTTGTGGCGCGTAGGTATAGGCGGCGCCCTGCGGACCATACAAAGGATTGTCAACATCACAAGCCACCCGCACCTGACAGTCGCCCAGGCGGCTATCCAGCCCCGAAATATCAATATCCGCGATATCGGGCAGCCGTCCGCCACTAACCCGTGGTATTAGTTGACCATCTTCATCCAGCATCCGTGCCCCCAGCGCCTGGGCCATTGCCGCTCCACCGTCATTAGTCGCGCTACCCCCGATGCCTACAATTAACTGACGACATCCTCGCTGGAGGGCCGCTTTAATCAATTGACCAGTGCCATAGGTCGTCGTACACAGTGGATCGCGCAACTGTGGAGGTACAAGGGGCAGCCCCGAAGCCGCCGCCATCTCAATAACCGCCGTCTGGCCGTCACCCAGGATGCCGAAAGTGGCCGTGACTGAATCTCCCAGCGGTCCCTCCACATCCACGTCAATGAACTCACCTTTGGTGGCATGCACCAGCGCATCAACGGTGCCCTCCCCGCCATCGGCCAGGGGCACTGATACTACCTGTACGCCACTGTCGGCTGCCCGGATGCCCTCGCGGAGAGCATCACACACCTCAGCAGCCGACAAACAACCCTTGAATGAATCAGGTGCTAATACTATCTTCACTTTAGTTACAACTGGGCCCACATACGGCGGAAGGTGCGCTTGGTTTGGGCCACTATTAGGTCGGGCTCCTCGTCCCCCACCGGCTTTACCTCAAAGCTTACAATGGGCTTGTCAGTGGGCACCTCAGCCTGGAAATAGCCCACGTATATCAGACTCTCCATATATTCCTGCAATTCAGCGACATCATTTTCGCTACCCGGATAGCCGAACCGGGGGTGCATATCGCCGTAGGCCGGGTCCTGCTCATCAGCCATCATGCAGTTGCCCGCGTGGACGTGGATCAGATATTCACTGGCCTGGCTGAGACATTCGCTGGGCGATTCCTTTAGCAGCGGCAAATGAGAAAGGTCAACAAGCAGGCCAAAGTTATGCACTTGTTGGCGGACCCGCTCGGCCAGCTCCACCGCCCGCGGAGTAGGCCCAATAAGGCACTTTTTATCCACCGCATCATCAAAGGCCTCCAGCGAAATCCAACATAGGTAGTCGTCAGCCTGACTGTCAGCATACCGGCACAGTTCCACCAGCGACTCCACCAGCAGGTCCATTTCCCGTTGGCGCTGGTCCTCGCTGCCCGGGTCAGGGCCGCTGAGTACGGCGGTAATCCGCGCGTCCAGTTCGTAGGCGGCGTCAATAGATTTCTTGACCTCGTCAACAGCCGCCTCTCGTGCCTGGTCATCAGGATCATTAAGACTCAGGTTACCACCCAGCAGGTTCGGCTGGGCCGCCATGCCAAAGCTAATGCCGCTCTGCTGGGCAATAGCCAGGAGTTCCTGATGGACGCCGGGTTGATCTACTCGCTTGATCTCCAATACGTCAAAGAAGTCGTCGGCTGCCAGTTTTCTAATAGTCTGCTGAACTGCCGGCGGCTCAGTGGCCTGCGGGTAAGCCATAAAGTGCACCAATCCTACGTCCATCAACTGTCGCCATGATTGGGTCATAATAACATCCTCCTAAAGAATTATGTGTTGTCTGTTATGACAATCTGTCCTCATTATAATGCGATCATCAGTTCCCTGCCGCGGCCAACGGTCAAAAGCCCATTCCCGCCGCCATTTCTCCCGCCGCTTTCACCCAGGCATGCTGGGGGTCATCCCGCGGTGTCATCCGCCGGTCGGTGAAGCCAGCCAGCATCCACAAATAGTACAGTTGATAACCGGGAGCAGCGGCAACCGGGTGGTAACCGTGTGGTATTAGTACCGTGTCCTCATTCTCAACCGTATAGGTCTTATCTACACTACGGTCGGCAGTGTATATCCGCTGGATGCCAAAGCCGGCCGGCGGATTGGTGCGGTAGTGATAAATCTCTTCCATATTCACCTCAAAGGGGTAATTGTCCTCCTCGTGCTTGTGGGGCGGATAGCTGGACCAGTTGCCCGGCGGATTGAAAGTCTCGCCAATCACCAGCCGCTGGGCCTGCGGGACGTTGGTGCCGATGATGTCATGGACCTGCCGCCGCCAGTTCCAGTTGCCCACCTCTTTGACCTGGACCTGGTCAGGAGTGATTATCTGCGGCGGCCCACCGCTTTTGGAAGGAGCGGTGCACAGCGCCATCTCCAGCTCACTGGTGGCCCGCACCTCCACCGAACTGCTCGGAGGTACAAAAGCTCCAGTCGCCTGGCCCGCAAACACCGACGTTCGCCCACCCAGGTCGGCATACTCCTGTCCGTCAATAACCAGACTACCGACCCCACTGAGAATAACGATACCCATCTCAGTACCGCCGGTTTGGGTGGAGTAGCTTTCGCCAGATGCCAGGCGCAGTAGTGAAAAGCCAAGCAGCTCCAGTTCACCACTGCCGGCAGCGTAGATTAGATTATCACCGCTGTCCAACGATCCTCTGATCAGATATTCTGCCATAATTAATTCACCTGTTAGGTACATCATTTCTTCGTCGGCTGCCCACCTTCCTCCTGGCCCCCCACATTTTTCCTGGTGGGGGTTGTCTCGTTGACACGGCTCTTCCCGCCAACTATAATGGCCATGGTCCCATCAACGTTTGGCCGACACCTAACTACTAAGGCGCGACAGGAGCATTCTTAGCCAATATGGAACAGTCCTTGCTCAATGAGGCAATTGAACATTTTAGAGCTGGCGAGTTTGTGGCCTTGCTAGATGCACCTGAGCGAGAAGGTGAAGCTGATCTGCTCCAGGCAGCCCAATTCGTCAGCGGCCCCAGCCTCAATTTTATGATACAGCACGCCCGCGGCCTTATAACAGTAGCTATGACTGCTGAGCGGCTTACAGAGCTGGATATTCCTCTCCTTAAGCCCCGCTTTGCTGATAGGAATACGCCACGGTTTACCGTGCCGGTTGATTGCAAGCCAGCGACGACGACCGGTGTCTCGGCCTTTGACCGGGCGGCAACTATCCAGGCTCTCATCAACCCCAACACTACCCCCGAAGATTTTGCCCGGCCTGGTCATGTTTTCCCGTTGGCCGCGGCCGAGGATGGCCTGGCAACTCGTGCTGGTCACACTGAAGGAGCAGTGGCACTGGCCCAATTGGCTGAATTATATCCGGCGGTGGTAATGTGTGAGATAATGGGACCGGATGGCCACATGGCCAAAGGTGAGGCACTTCGCCGCTTTCTGACTACTCACCAGATTCCCCTTATCACTGTCCAACAGATACTGGCGGGCCATCTGGCCACAGATAACTGTGCTGACTAACCTAACTTGCTCTTGCTCACGCTATTAGTTGACTCTCCGGCCGCCGGTAGCGGGCCAAGTAAATACCCACCAGCGTTACCGCTATACCCACGAACTGCAGCCCGGTGAGCTTTTCATGCAAGAACAGGGCAGCGGCCAGGACCGCGAATACGGGCACCAGATACTGATAGACCGCGGTGCGAGCCGGGCTGGTGAGTTTGATACTCCGGTACCAGGTGACAAAGCCATAGACCCCAGCCAATAATATTGTATAAGCTAAACAGAGCCACTCCAGTCCACTGAGAGTCAGCCAGGGCATAGCCATAGCCTCACTGAGTCCTGCCGGTAAGGACACTAAGTTAGCAATACACAGAGAGAGTGTGATAACTGCCAGGGTTCCGTGTCGGTTCATTAACCTCTTACTGATTACCATATATAAGGCATACAGGAAAGCCGCTACCAGCATCGTCATATCACCGGCAACCCGAGCAGGAGCATGGGCCGCCGGTATGGCCGCACCACCCAGGATCATCAAACTAACGCCACCTAAAGCTACTACGATACCCAGCCAATTACGCAGATAGAGGATTTCCAGCCCCATTATAGCCGTCAGCACCGCCGTCCAGACCGGCGCAGTGCTAATAATCACAGCAGCCTCGCTGGCGGTAGTTAAGTTTAGCGCGTAGATGAAGGTCAGTAACTGGACTCCCACTAAGAGGCCAGCCGCTGAAAGACCTCTGAAATCAGCCTTCAGGACTTTGCCCACGCGGCGGCCCATCCACCACATCGCTCCCAGCAGCAACAGGCTGACACATCCGTAGCGAACACTCTGCAGGGCCGCTGGAGAAAGAGTGCGAAGCAGGAATTTCTGGGCAACCACATTGACTCCCCATACGAAGGCTACCGATAGGGGACCGAAATCTACCCTGGGAATGCGCAAGCCCTGGTGGTTACTTGTCGTCAACAACTGGCCTCCTCAGTTTCCTGCATAAAGTGGGGGCAGGATCGGG